>NZ_JBISBU010000045.1:0-43396 GCF_044385805.1 Haloferula sp. A504 | reverse complement strand
GTTGGGTTTTGTGTGTGAGTCATTGATTTGAACACCAACAACTTACACCAAAACTCCAACCGCCCTCAATTCTCGGTATGAGAAATCCGGGCTAGTGTGCCGGATCGCAAACTGGTGATCCCGACCGTGGCTGTCCACGTGCTCGGCCATGCCGATTTCCAACAGGGAGTTGTGCGGGTGACGCCCTTCGCGCGTCCGGTGACGGAGGAGGAGCCCAAGGGCAAGCCGGGTGATCCCGACCACGTCCGCATCGAGGCTGGCGACCACACCCTGGTCAGCCGCCTCATCGATGGCCACTACCCGAACTGGAAGCAGGTCGTCCCGAATGAGCGCGTCGCTTCGGCGGGCTTCGACGAGAACAACCGTGTCGCAGTGATCGACTGGCTCAAGGCGCTGGCCAAGGGCGGCAAGGAGGTCGCCGTCGAGTTGCGGCCCGCGAAACGCGGACACCTCGAACTGAGCCACGCGCCGGGCACCAGCCACGCGTCGCGTATCGAGGTGCCGGCGGACATCACCGGGAAACCCCAACCGGTGGCGCTCAACGCCGCCTATCTGGCCGATGCTCTGACCATCGCACCGACGCTGTGGTTCATCGACGAGATGAGCCCGGTCGTCGCCCGTCGCCTCGACGACACCCTGTGCGTCGTCATGCCGATGCGCCTCGGGGCATCCGATCGCGCCGCCGCGTGAGCTTTGGACTGCGGAGGCTTGCCTCCGCTTTGGGAGCTACTCCCGGGATCCGCAGCTCAAAAAGCACCCACAGGACCAGATCTGCTCCATCCGGCAACCACGCCACCGGCAGGTCGAAAGCGGAGGCAAGCCTCCGCACTCCCAAAACCGACGCCCGCCCGGTCTCACACCTTGGCGGGCGTCTCCATTCTCCGCCCGACGCATTCCGCGAAGGGCAACTCAACCCGAAACCACCAACTGAAACAACATGTCCACCAGCATCACCACCATCGACTCGGCCTCCCTCCATTTCCGCGAGGGAAGGTCCGACAAAGTCTATCACGCCGCCATCGAATCGAAGGGCGATGGTTACATCGTCACCTTCGCCTATGGTCGTCGCGGCAACACGCTTACCACCGGGATCAAGACCCCGCAGCCCGTTCCGCTGGAGCAGGCAAGGCAGGTCTTCGACAAGCTGGTCCACTCGAAGCTCCGCAAGGGATACACCCGGAGCACCGACGGCACGCCCTACCGGGGCACCGCCTCCGGGTCCATCGACACCGGCATCCGCCCGCAGCTCCTCAATCCCATCGAGGAGAGCGAAGTGGGTCGCCTGATCGGCTCGCCGAAGTTCTGCCTCCAAGAGAAGCACGACGGACGCCGGCTGCTCGTCCGCAAGCGCGGGGACACCATCACCGGGATCAACCGCCGGGGACTGGCAGTTGCCATCCCAGGGCCAGTCCACGATGCGGTTGCGGGGCTTCCCTGCGATGTGATCATCGACGGTGAGGCTGTCGGCGACGCCCTGCACGCCTTCGACCTCCTCGAGCTCGAAGGCCGCACCCTGCGCGAACTCGGCTACCTCGACCGCTTCAAGGTTCTCATGGGCGTTCTTCCCATGGGAAACCCAGCCCTCTGCTGGATCGCGACCCCGCTCGATCCCGACGACAAGCTGGCGACCTACGAGGAACTCCGCGCTACCGGTGCCGAGGGAGTCGTATTCAAGGACATTGACGCGCCTTACCGTCCCGGTCGTCCGAACAGCGGGGGACCCCAGCTCAAGTTCAAGTTCGTCGAGACCGCGTCGTTCATCGTCGCCGGGAGGAACGGAACGAAGCACAGCGTCGGCCTGGAGCTGCTCACCGCGGAGGGCAACCGCGTCTCCGCCGGAAATGTGACCATTCCCGCAAACCATGAGGTGCCGGAAAAGGGTACCGTCGTCGAGGCACGCTACCTCTACGCCCATCGCGAGAGCGGCGCGATTTACCAGCCGGTCTACCTCGGCCCCCGGGACGACATCCCGGCGGACGAATGCACGGTGGACCAACTGAAGTTCAAGGCCGAGCCGCTTGCAGTGGTCACGCCATGAGCAAGTCCGACTCCCACGCCGCACCCGGACCCTTCCGGGTCGGCGACCGGGTGCGGATCCACCCGGAGTGGCAGGACCCCGGCGACGACGACTTCGAGCGCGTCGTCATCGAGGCACCAGCCGACAGCCCCCGGGTGCTTGTCCGCACCCTGATCCCGGGTTTCGAGCATCCGCCGACCGAGTGGATTGAGGTGAGCCAGCTCATCCGGCTGCCCGATCGATGGCACCGCGGCTGGAAGCCACGGACACCGCCTGCCGCTGGAAGCGTCAGCTACCCACGCCCGCCCCGGCCTCTTGCCGTGGCGGGCGTTTCATTTTCCGCGCGTGGGTCGGCTCCGATGCCGTCCTTCGTGCCTTCTGAAAACAACAAACCAACAACCAGCCAAATACACATGAACCAACTCATGAATCCCGACGCTCCCGTGCCCTACGAGATCGTCGATCCCGAAAAACAGAAGCCCGTTGCCGGGATGCTGCTCCACTGTGGGGCGGAGCTCGTCGATCGGCCCACGCTCAACGCCGTGCCCACCCCGAGGGGCACGAACACCTGGTATCCGCTCGCCCACCGGGCGCTGCTGGAGGAGGTCCAGAACCAGCTCGAAACCGCCGGGTTTTCCATCGGCCGCGAAAGTCACGCCCTCTCCCACGAGGGCCGACGCTACTTCGGCGTGATGGAGGTCCGCCAGCCCGACACCCCCGAGCGGGATTACGCCTGGGTCGTCGGCTTGCGGAACAGCCACGACAAGACCTTCCCGGCCGGACTAGTGGCAGGGACCTCGGTCTTCACGTGTGACAACCTCGCCTTCTCCGGCGAGGTGAAGATCAGCCGCAAGCACACCCGCTTCGCCTACCGCGACCTGCGGCATCTGACGGCCCGTGCCGTCGGTCGTCTTGGTGACCGGTTCCGGAGCCTCGACAAGCGCATCGACGCCTACCGCGACTGCTCCGTCCCCGACTGGGCGGCGCACGATCTGGTCATCCGGGCCACCGACTGCGGGGCGATCACTCCCATGCAGGTGCCCGACGTCGTCCACGAATGGCGCGAACCGAGCCACCGCGAGTTCCGCCCCCGGAACTTGTGGTCGCTCTTCAACGCCTTCACCGAGGTGTACAAGGGCCAGAACCCCAGCCTGACGCTCGCCCGCAGCGAGGCCCTCCACGGGCTTTGCGACGGCGTCGTCGGACTCGCCAACTGAGAAGGGAGGACGTCATGGAATACTATCCCCAGTCTCAGGGTCGGAAGAAGGTCCGGCCCATTCTACTGATCATGGGTGTCGTCGTCCTGTCGGTGACCGGCCTGCTGCTGGCCACCTGTGGCGACTCGATCGTCCAGGCCCCGGCCACCGCCGCTGGCGAGCGGGCCATGGAGAAGGTCGGCCGGCAGATCCAAAAGGTCCTCGGCCGCACCGTCACCATCCACTCCGACGGCATCGTCGCCTTCCCCCGGGAGGTGTGCGAGGTCGTTCTGGAGAACCACGACATTCAGGCGAGCACCCGCTACCGGTCGACCGGATGGTTTGGCTGGGGCAAGTCCCATGTGGTCATGGGTGGCACCTACCGGGCCAAGGTCGGCTTCGACCTGGGCAAGGCCTCGGCCGAAGTCGAGGACGGGGTGTTGCGCCTGTGGCTACCGAAGCCCCGGGTGCTCGCCTTCGAGACCCTCAAGGTCCGGCGCCAGACGGAGGACGTATCGTGGTGGAATCCACTGGAACCCGCCGAAATGGAAGCCGCCTACCGGGCCAACCGGGCGGAAGCCGAACGGCGTCTTGACGACCCCGAGCTGCTCAAGGGCGCCACAAAACGCCTGGTCCGCCGGATGCGTGACGGCCTCGGCGACCTGGGCCTCGACGTACGCGTCGAGATCCTCCCGCCGCCCCCGGCGTAACGCCGAAAAGAACAACAGCCGGCGTTCGGGGCGTGTGCCCCGAGCGCGCGGCTTTCTTTTTGCTACTCCGCGCCAAGCTTGGATGGATTGGGTGACAAACATCGTGTCCGTTGTCGTTCTGAGTTCCCATCAGGAGGGTTAGTCGCTTCAATGCCGAAGGTAACTTTTCTTAACGTGCAGCGGCCGAATTCCACCCTTTGCAGCGCAGCTTTCATGCGTCCGTGCTTCATGGTTGCGCTTTCGGGACATCGGCCGGTCGGAGCGAAGCCGTGGCGCACGTCCGAGCGCCTCGACGCGGTACGCGGGCAACTGGAGAGGGAGCTGTCGAAGCTGGAAGAAGAGGTCGAAGCGGTGGGTGGCGAGCTTCATCTGGTGTGCAGTGTGGCTGCGGGGGCGGATTTGGTGGCTTGTGAGATCGCTCGCGATCGGGAGATGCCGATGCATCTCATCCTTCCCAAGCCGGAGGAGGAATTCTTGGCCGAAGATTTCGGAGGGGATGCGGCTGCATGGCGGGATCGTGCGGTTTCGATTCTCGATCACGTCAAGTCGGGCGTGAGACCTTCGGAGGCAGGGGAGCGACATTGCACGCTCCGTGTGGTCGATGCCCCCTCCCGGGAACCGGATTGCTACGAAGCGGTGAACTTCTTGCTTCTGGATGTTGCCGATGTCCTGCTCACGGTCAACTTCCTCGGGGGCGCGGAAGAGACCGGCGGGACCGCCCATGTGACGCGACAGGCCGCGGCGCTCGGGCTTCCCCACGTGAATGTTGATCCTGCCGATGGTTCGACCGGCCTGCTCAGCGAGGCTGCGTTCCAAGTATCCAAGGTGGAGGGTTTTCCGGTCTTTGAACGGCTCGGCGATCATCTAGGCTACGATGGGGGCACCGAAGCCGAAGGGATCGAGGACTTCGCCGAGCGCTTGGATCAAGCAGCGAACCATTCATCGAAACGGTTCCGAACCTTCACCAAACGAGCCATCTGCAGCCATGCCGCCGCGGGTTTCATCGCCGCGCTCGCGGCATCCTGCTACCACGTCTTCAAGGTGGATCTTGCCGAGGTGAGCTACTGGCTGCTCGCGCTGTTCGCCCTCGTTGAACTGTTGCTCGTCGGTTATGGCTTCTTTCTGGAATTCAAAGTCGGGCGTGATCACGTCGAGGGTGTTTGGCTTGACTGCCGGTTTGCCCGCGAAGTGATCCGGGGACTTGAGTCAGCGGCACCTTTTCTCGATCCGTTGTTTCTCAAGATCCACCGGCACCTCCCGGATTGGGGTCGGTTCGCGACGAGTTGCGCGCTTGAGATGAATGCCAGAAGGGAACCCCTGCGTACGGATGATCCCGTGGCGATTGCCCAGGCGAGGGACCAATACATTGAAGGGCGGATTCAGGATCAGATCGGTTACTTCACCCGTGAGAAGAAGCGGGCCGCCGGTCCCGGGAAGGCGTTTGTCAAGCTCGCCCATTTGGCCAGTCCGGCGGCGCTGCTTGCCGTCGGTGTGGCGTTTGTCGCCAAGGCGGGGATTGCGATCGACCATGGGCATACCTGGAGCGCCGTTTTCAAGGGCGATTGGAGCAATGCCCTCCTCTTTCTCTTTCTTCCGGTCTTCTTCCCTCTGTTGGCCAGCTTGAGTTTTGCGTTCATGGCGCATTTCGATTTTGGCCGCCGAAGCCTTGGCTACGGGGTCATGGTCGAGACCCTCGAACACATGGAACGTCGGCTTCGCACCCAGGAAACGTTGCCGACGATTCGGAGGACAGTCAGCTGGACCGAAGAGAGGTTGCTCGCTGAGAATATCGAATGGCTCGCTACCCAGAAGTCGGGCCTGGGTCACTGACATGGCGTGCAGGCAGTCACTCCCAGAACGATCAGCAAACCATGGAGAGCAGGAGCCTCAAGCCGTTCATCTGCGACCGGGAGATCGAAACCCTTTCCATCGCCAGTCGGGTTGGAAGGGCGGTTCTCGCTCTCTCGCCGTTGAGGGTCGAGTATCGGCTCGATTACCAGGGTCGGCGTCTTGTCGGTACGGGTTGGCTCAGGAGCAGCCAGCAGGATGACCGCCTGAGCACGCGTGTCATTGGGGAACCTTTCGAAGCCTCTCCGGTCGAGGTCATCTTCCATCGTTTTCACCTGAGCCGCCGCGGCATGATCAGCTTGGTTGCCCGGATTTCCCAGCAGATGACTCCGAGGGATTTGCCGCTGGTCCAGCAGATGATCCTTCCGTCACTGCCTCCCCGGGAGGAATTGCTGCGGGAGGTTCAAAGGCTCTTCCAGCGTCGGACCGAAAAGCATTGAAGAGACCCACCCGGCATTTCGCCCAGGTCCTCGGCCAATGGAAGGGTTTTCATCATTCGCGGCGAGGCGGTGCCTTTCCGAGGCACTTCCGGACGTCTTCCGGGAACGTTTGTTCACGGGGGGCGAGCGACTCCATGCTGTGTCCAAACGGACCGCCGAGAGTCTCAGGCCCCCCAGAAGAAATCCTCTTTGTTGATCTCCGAGTCCGGAGTTGGGTGGGGCTTCCCCTCACACCAGGCAACCCAGTGCTTGAAGATCTGGGCGAGAAGCGGGCAGTTGGCGAATCCGGCGTAGTCATGGGCGGCGTGCTTGATCATTCGCCGTTCATCTTCCCAGGTAAGCTGGGATTGCCGGCCAGGCTGCAGGCGGGCGAGCATCAGCTGGGTCCGGATAAGGTTCGGCATTCTCAGTCGCCGCTGAGCGGGAAGGATCGTTTCGAGCATAAGGCGCGTGGCCGCAGGGTGGTCACCCTTCTGGGCAAGAAGGCGGGCCTGTCCGGTTTGGACGTAGTCAATGAGGCCCGAACGCACCCGGCCGGTTCGGCCAGTCCGTTCTGCAAAGCTGAGGTATTGCTCCGCGGTGTCGTAATTGCCGAGAATGCGGTCGGCCTCGGCCATCTGGGTATGGATTCGTACCTGGACGCTGGGGCTCGTTGCGCCGTATTCGCTTTCCAGGGTGCTCTCCAGCAACTCGAGTGCTTCCGCTGGTTTGCCGTGGCGGTTCAACCACGTGGCGAAATGGGATTTCCAGCAAGCAACCCCGGAGGCGCGGGTGCGCACTTGAGCCATCTTTCGTTTCACCTGGTCGCCAAGCTCTGGCACACAGGCATGCCCACGAAGCCCCAACCAGGTCTTCGCGTTGCACTCCTCCCAGAGGTATTCCATGTCTTCGGGGTCCACGAGTTTGAGGTAGTAGAGGGAATCTTCCATCGACCTCTCATCTTGGAGGCGTGCATGCACTCGGACGGATTGCCTCCAATAGGAGATGATTTCGAAACTTCCCGGTCGGGGAGGGCTCAGGAGTGGCTCGACTTCGCGGAGTAGCGCCGTCCCCCGAGGGTAGTCGCCGGAATTGAGGGAGCTTGAAGATCGTCTGGCTGCCCTGAGGATGGTGAAGATGTTGGGCTCTCTTCGTTCCTGCCCGCTGGAATGGGGGAGCCGCGGCGAAGTTTCAGACCAGTCCCGCGGGTTCTCGTCAGAAACATTGGGCATGGAAAGGTAACGACCCTTGGCGACGAAGTAGGTCCAGGATGCCTCGCTTTCTCCCCGTTCCCCGGTTCCTCCGTGTTCCCGGATCAGTTTCGCACGTGCCCGGGCCCGTCCCGACTTGGGAAGGGGAAGCTCGAAGGGGTCCGGCGAAAGGCTGTCGGCAAGCTTCCGGAACTCGGGGAGCGGGTCCGCGACATGATCGTAAAGTGAATCGAGCCCCAACTGCATGTAGCGAGCGTCCACCACGGCCAGTTTTTGTCGGAGTTCCACGAACTCTTCGACAAGAGTTGGCCCCAACGACTTTCCGACGGCTGTCATCATCGCTGCGTGTCGTCCTCTCCTTGGAGGGTTGCCTTGGCTGATACCCTCATCGATGTCCGCAAGGGTCTGGCTCATCCGGTTGTTGACCTCCCCGACTCGCCCCCAATTCCAGCCGTGCTTTTTCAGAATCATCTCGAAGGTGGCAAGTTTGGTCGGCCAGTCCAGTTGTCCGACCAAGCCCCGCCACGTCGACTTCGAGGCCAGGGTTTCGAGAACGCTTTGCCACCGGGCGAGGGCGAGTGGTGCCCAGCCCGGAAGATCGCCAGCGGCGTTGCGTGCCGACTCGAGAAAGGCGAACTGAATATCAAGTGCCCTTTCGAGTTGCTCCCTTGAGTCCGGGGCCCCGGATGTCATTCCCGAGTTGAGGGCGAAGGCCTTCAGGTCCTCCACGGGTCGTTCCAGAGCAAGGTCCGGCCCCTGGTTGGTATCGAGGAGGCGAATGACAATCGCGGTGGTGGCGACCTTCAACCAGGTAGACAGCGGTGCCCGGTTCCCGTCTCCGGCCACCACATGCACGCGATGCCGGGTTCCGAGAGGCTCCGCCTTGCCGCTGTTGTGGAGCCCGCGAGAGAACTCGGTTTCCCTGCTGACCGGGCAATCAATGAAGTGGGCCCGAGGTGAAAGCGTGAAGCGAATCCCCGGATGGCCGGCTTCCAGCCCTCCCGAGCCGGTCAGGAGGATTCTGCTGGCCAGCCATGCCAGCATCGGCACCGGATCCACCTGCTGGCTCGCTTCGTAGTTCTCGTGGGATCCCCAGCTCGTGGACGCGGAGTAGCAGACGTTCGACTTCGAAACGTTGACCTTTTCGAAGTGAGCCTTGGAAGCGACGAGGTCGGCCAGGCCGAGGACGAGGCGCTCGCCCGCCATTTCCTGGAGCAATAACTCATCAGGGTGGCAGCACTCCGCGGAGCAAAGCTCGTCATGCCCTTCAGCTCCCTGGGCCGCGTCGCGGTAGTAGCGCGCCCCATTCTCGAGCCACCACCCCCGCCCGCCGTCAGGAACATGCCTGAGGTGCTGGACGAGGGTGCGGTCGATGTGGGCGAGAAGGTTCCCGGTGTCCGCGACCGCGCCGGTCCGGTCAATTGCCGAGAGGGCAATCTCCCATTCGGTTCCAAACCAAAGGGCGTTGCTCACTGTCCGCCACGCTGCCGGATCGATTCCAGGTAGTTCCCCGTCGTGGCCGACGAGAGGATGTCATCGATGATCCCGTCCACCGAAGCGACCTTGGCAAGGGCCTGCTGGGCATTTTGGGATGGTTCCTCCGAGCCGCAGTCGTCTTCGTTCCCCGGTTGGATGTCGTGTTGTTGTCGTTGTTTTTCTTTCATGATGCAAAGTGTCCGGACCGCTGTGTCAGCGGGTGTTGAGCACGCTGAAGAACCACTTGTCGGGCTCGATTGTGACGCCGAGCGTGGCGGCAAGTTCGTGCTCCGTCAGCCCGTCGAGGTCGCCGAATTGTTGGCGTCCCGCGCCAGGGTCGGGGAGACGGACGACGGCCCGCTTGCGGTTGCCGCGGCCCACCACGACGCGGTGCCAGTCGATGGATACTCCACCGCGGCCACCGAAGGCGCGGATGAGGCGGGAGCGTGGGTAGGCGCGGGTGTCCGCGGGAGCGGATTTCTCGGCGTGGGCGATGTGATGCTGCGAGGCAAGCCGTTCGACCGACTTGGAACGCTCAAGATCGAAGTAGATGCCGTTTTCCAGATCGGACCACGCGAAGTCCAGGGCCTTCATCGACGGCTCCGAGAAGGCGAGACCCCTTGCGGAGGCGGCACGATTGAGTACCGCATGCTTCGCAATCCAGTCCACTCGCGGGAAGAGGAAGTCGCGATCCTCGTCCCGGAACGCCTGCAACAGCCTCTCCCACAAGGCGAGGAGCTCCGCCAAACCCGGGATGTAGGCTTCCCCTCCGCCGTCGAGCAGTTTGGTTGCTCCTTCGAGCAGGAGCATCTGGTGTTCGACAGCGGTGACCTGCTGGCCGTTGAGCAACCGTGCTTTCGCCTGCAAGCTTGGATCGGTGTTGAAGGTCCGGAGCGCCACGAGCGGCTCTTCAAAACAGAGCCCGGGATCGTCCCGCCCCGCCTCGATGGAGGCGAGGAAGATCTGCATGAGTCCCGCCTTCATTACCAGGGAGGTGTGGGTGAGGGTCGTGTCGTGGAAGATGCAGTGGAGGCGGGACAAGCCGACGCCTGCCAGGCGCTCATCGCGAGTGTTTACCAGCGGGCGGTTGCGGGTCGTTTCGATGGAACTCATGACTTCCATGAAGCCGGCCCTTTGCGAGATGCTGAACGGGACCTTGTTCCTCCCCTTCTCGGTCCCGACCTCCCCGGCACCGGTAAAGATGATCGAGCTGATCTGGGCCGAGGCCAGGTAGAGCTGGAGGTGCAGCCGCTCGAAAAAGATCCACTGATACGCGCTGTCGGAGAGCATGACCGAAACGTGCCCGCCCCACGCATTGCCGAGACCGTCGGAGTTGTTGGCATGCACCCGAAGCTTTCGTTCCTCGAGCCGGTCATGGTTGGCCGCCTGGGTGGCCTCGCGGGCGATTCCGAGCATGGCGTGAAACCATGTCATGAAATCCACGGCGCTCCGGCATTCGGGGCTGGCGAGTTCGAGGTGGTTGAGGTCGATATAAATGCTGCCACCGGATCCGGGGAGGAACTTCCGGCCGCTGTCCTGCAGCGAGCCGGGCAGGTTGGCGGAACAACCGGACACCTCTCTCAGAAGCGCCCTCGAGGCAGAGAACCCGGCGTCATCCTTGGCCGGGTTGACGTTCATCAACTCAGTGTCGAATCCGACGATTTTCGGAGCGCGGGGATCCGGGATATCCCTTTTGATGTAGAGATCCATGGCTCAGCGGGGTTGTCGGTGGCGGCGATGTGTTGGCCAGATGGGATCCACCGCCACAATCGCCAGATCCTGGGGAAGGTCCTCGAGGCAGCTGGCTGCGTTGTCGCGAGTCAGGGTGGTTCGCAAGGTGTCGATGGCCTGCTCCGTGGCGGAGACCAGGTCATCAATGCCGAGCCCGTCGCTCTGCCCGTCGACTTCGCGGCGCGCGGCCAGACGTCGGGCGTTGTCGGAGATCTGCCGGATGAGTCGGCCACTGATGAGCGCCCCGGCCCGCACGACGCGCGAGGAACCGTCATTGAAGCGGATGCGGCAAACTTCATTAGTGTCACCAGCTGGGGCGTAGAGGAGCGAAACCGCTGTCTCGATGGCCTCCTCGCGAGCCTGCGGGTCGGCCCACGGGTCATCTTCCCGGAGATGAACCCGGAAGATCGCGCGTGCCGCGTCCATTCGCGGTCTTGGGACGCGGATTTCAACCCCGCTGAGCCTGTCCCTCAGGGCGGGATCCAACAGGTCCTTGCGATTGGTCGCCGAGATTACGACCACGTTGTTCAATCCGTCTCCGGAGAATCCATCCAGCTCGACGAGCAGGGCGTTGGTGAGGTCGTCGAGCACCGTGGTAGCCCGCCCTCCTCGAACGCGGCCCAGACTTTCCGCCTCGTCGAGGAACACGACCACGTGTCCGCCTTGGGATGCGAGATTCCGGATCGCGGCGAAGGTTTCGCGGATGGCCCGCTCACCCACGCCCACCCATTCGCTGCGCCACTCCGACGGCCTTACGGTGAGGAACCGGGTTCGTTTCCCGGTGCGACGCTGAAGTTCTGCAGCGGCCACCCTCGCCATCAGGGTCTTGCCACCCCCCGGGGGGCCTTGGAGGATGATGGAGGAAAATCCGGCGATCCGGTGGCGGCGTGCCGTCTCCGGGTGCTCGATGGCGATCAACAGACTCCAGAGAAGCTCATCCAGTTCCCGCTCGAGGCCACCCACGTCTTCCGGGCCGGCCCCGATCTCTTCCTCCACTTCGAAGGGCATGCGCCCGCCCTCGGGCTCTGTGATTCGCTCGATGGCCAGCTTGGCGGGCGGATTGATGAGGACGAGGTCACCCTTGCGAAGGGCGTCCGGCGCAAGCCCGTTGACGGGCAGGCAGACGAGGCTTTCCCCGCGGAAATCGAGGACGATCCTGCCGCCATCCGCCAGGTGGACGAACCGCGCGACCTCTCCCAGCGAGGCTTCCTTCTCGCACCGGTCGAGGATCACGGTCCGGTCACTGTTGAGCAAGATCGGATCGCCCGGCCGGAGTTCGTGATCCCCATCGATCCCCACGATGCGCTCGGCCTCGCCGCAGCGCACCCGGGCGCGCCGCTCTCCGGAGGGACCGAGATAGATACCTGGAAAGAATGGCGGCGAGGTCAGGATATCGATGTGATCTTTGAGATCGGCATGGGCTTTCAGCAGGGTCTGACCGAGACCGATCGCGCCGCGTAGGATCAGCTCGTCCGCCTTGTGGATTGCTTCATCGACGTTTCCTTGCCGGAATTGATGCAGAAGCTGGAGCCGAACACCGAGAGGGATGTCCCGGCGTGGGTCGAGTGCCTTCTGCAGCGCACTCTCCCGGGTGGATGTGCGCGTGTCTCTGGTTCTGGTGGCTTGTCTTGGCATGATTCAGGATGGGATGAGGTAGGAGCGACGTGCGGTGAATCCATCCCTCCATCCCCACAGGGAAGGGATTGGCTTCTCGCCATCGTGGCTGGCAAGTAGTCCGACCGAGTAGCCGGCGGGAAACACGGACTGCTGGAGTTGCTCGTCGTCCCTGGAAAAGAACGGCTCGCGAAGCTTGCAGACGGCCTGGCGCTCGGGCGGACACTTGCGACAGAAATCGGGATGTGAGTGGAATGATCCGACCATGAGTTCGTCGGCAGAACGCTCGGCCAGTGCGACTGCCGCGGAGGTCCAGGTCTCGGGGGTGAAGGTGAAGGAGCTTTGATCGCCCCGGCCACCGGTGGCCGGCCAGAGATGGGTGATCGACAGGGCAACCGTGGTGCCGTCCACGGTCTTCATCAGGTGCCCGAAGAGCACGCCCCCTGCCTCGGCTTCTCCCGCCACTTCCGCGAGGTTGACCGCATCGCGGAGCACCTTGGGCGCAATCAGGACGGGGAAGTCGCCAGCGGCGGCAAACTCCGCATCAACCGGTTCCCCGCCGATCTCGATGCGCTGGGTGGAGAGGGGATAATCGGCGAGGGAAAACACCGGCAAGGGGGAAGGTTCCTCCGCTGGCCGGGCGGTCACGAGGAATCCGTAGGACTCGCTTTCTTTGAGGGCTCCATCTTCTAGCAGGCGGGTCCGTTGCCGGACCGCCATGGGGTGGAAGAGTCGGGTGGCAGGCAGGGACACTGTGGAGCTTCCGGACTCAAGACAGAGTGCCTCAACCACCGGCTCTCCGGCATCGGGGGACCAGCGCGGAACGACCTCAATCGGATCCGCGAGGCCTCGTCCGGTTTCGACAAACGACTGCCAGTGCAGTGCCTCGACACCTTCGGAAAGGACGCCGCCCAGAGGCAGAAGGATGGCTTTGCCCAAGGGGGTGCCGTCCTCCTTGAAGCACTGCAACTGGTAGTCGTGGGGGATCATGTCGTTTCGGGGTTCGTTCTCAGTTTCCGGTAGCGCCGGCGCTGATTTCCGGCTGCAGGCGGATCTCATCCTGATCCTTGAGGGCCTCGCCGACCGTTTCGCTCCGATGCAGCGCGCGGCCTTCCCGTTCGTGCCTGGCGTACCAGGTGACCGGGCGTCCGTCGGCGTCCTCGCGGAGCAGGTTCATGCGATCTCCGAGTCCCTCGATCAGTGAGTCCACGGAGGACTCGCGGGACACTTCGTAGGCGGTCCGGCGTTGGCCGGTGACGTCGCGGGCGGTGATGGTCAGGGTGTTGGTTTCGTTGGATACCATGATGTTGTTTGGTTTGTTGGTTTCAGTACGGGGGATGATCGGGGAGATTCATGCGGACCCACCGTGCCGCGGTGGTTGGGTCCGCGGCGAGCAGGCGGGCTTCGGCCTGGCCGGAGCCGACGACCTGGGCAAGGCACTGGAGCGCCGTGCCGGGCGGGTGGCTGGAGACACCGGTTGAGTCGAAAGGTGCTTCCCAGAAGAGGGTGGGGCCTTGACCAAGCTCGAGGAGCGAGGCGCGCACCCCGTGATGGGAGGCGGTGAGTTGAAGGGCGAAAGCGATGACCGCCTCATTCGGCGAAAGGTCATCCGGCAGGATCCGCACACACAGCGACCCGGCGTGGTCCGGTTCTTCGTCGAAGCAGAGATCTGCCCGTGCCCGTTGTGTGAGCCCGAGGTCTATCCGCTTCACGCCCGATTCTTCGCTGACGGCCCAGCCTTCATCCTGGATCGTGGACAGCAGTTCAGCCGTGGCCTCCGGGTTCCCGGTCAGGGTGCGGGTGGCGGGTTCCCGGTCGGGGTTGGGCGGGGACGTTTTCTCTCGCCCCCCCGTTTGGTCGTTGATGACCCACCGCCCGTCGTCGAGCGCGTGCTTCCACAGGCCCGCCATGTAACCGTTGGCGATTGTAGCGGCGGCGAGTTCGTCGTGTGTGGAAATGGTGGAATTCATCCTACGGTGGGATTGGCGGCTTCCGCCGGTTTCGGGATGCGCACGCTTCGATCGGCCTCAAGCGGGACCTCATCGGCATGGTTGCGGGCCCACTGCGCCGCCTCGGGGTTCATCGGGTCGTGGGCGGAATAGGTCTTCCACACGAGCATCTCGTAGACCTGTAGTAGTAGGTCGACGATCGGCGTCGCCGGCGCCATTCGACCCAGGCAGGCGGCCGTGCCGACGATGTTCGGGTGAAAGATGAAGGGGGTGAGGATCGAGACCGCTTGCGGATCGGGGCGGCGGCAGTAGTCGGGCCTGAAGGTGATGCCGATGTGGCAGCCAGTGCCCCGCACCGGCGGCCGGCCGGGCCGGAGGCGCATGACGGGACAGTCGAGGTGCACGAGGAACCGGGCGTCCGGCAGGCTGAGGATCTCGCAGAAGCCGGGATTCATGGCCACGAAGCGCTCGGCCTCGAGTTTCTGTGCGTCGACGAATCGTTGATGGATCGGATCAGACATGGAGATGCCCGGGTTTGGATTGGCGGAGTCCGAGTTGGACCCACTGGTCGTCATCGGCGACGACGACGTCGCCGTCCCTCAGCCCGATGGCTTCAAGGCTCGTTTCCTCTTCCGCCGGACTGAGCTCGGACCGGATGAGCTGGCTGTTGGTGTGGAAACCGGGAAACTCGAGGGGGCTGGCGCAACGCTTGCACGGACCCGGCCCGGCGGGGCCCCGGGCGATTTGCAGGACCTCCTCCTCGGAACCGCAGCCGACACACCGGGTGCGACGGGCAAAGGTGAACCCCGGCACCGCCAGCACCTTGGTGCGGAGGCGATCGAACAGGACGGGCAGAGGCGCAAGGGGGTCGAGGGCACCGAAATGCGCGATACCGGGAACGCGGTGGTCGAACCGGCAATCGGGATTGGGAGTGAGCCGGGTAACGAACATCTCGCCGTCGGTCGGGGATGAGACGACTTCCACATTGTCGTCGCCGGCCTCCTCCGAGTTCATCCACAAGGTGGTCAGGCTCGCGGCGAAGCTTCCCAAGGCAGCCGGTGCGTCGGTGGGTGGCGTTTTTCGACACGAGTTCCGGACCGGGAGCTTTGCATACTGCCCGTCCGACCAGCTGCACTCAAGGCAGGCCCTGCCAGCGCCGGGGAGGATCCGGGTCAGGCGGGCAAGTCCTGCCGGTCCATTGACCGCAACGTCGTAGAGCACGCCGCCGGTTTGCCAGCATCGCTCCGCGGCGACCTGGCGTGCCCCATCCTGGTCGAGACACAGGATCACCAGTCCGGAAAAGCACCCGAGGGGCAGGTCCTCGAGTTCTCCGACGAAAGCTTCGACGCGAAGCGCCGGACGGATCTGCCGCAGCAGATCCGCGGTGCCGGAGGCCTTGGGTTGCCCCACCTCATCCGGACGGTAGGCCTGAGCCGTCATGTTGTCCTCCTCGACGATGTCCGGATCGACGATGACCAGATGCTCGCTCAGACCCATGCGCGCGATCAGCGGCGCGAGGTGCGATCCCGTGTTGCCGAGGCCGGCGAGGAGAATGGAACGTGAGTCGGGCATGGGCAGCTAGAGTTCAGAGGGATTCCAGGGGCTCCCATCGATCCGGGTCGTGACCCCGCAGCTGGGGCAGGTCTCCCCGTAGGTGTAGCAAGGGTGATCCTCCGACTGATGGAAGAGGGTCCCGCAGTGGCAGCGGATCGCGTCGGCTCCGCTCTTGATCGGCTCCGTGCAGCGGGGACAGGTGGTTGGCTCTCCCTCGTGCCGGGCGATCGTCAGGGCGTCCTTCGTGCTGAAGTAGAAGCGGTGTCTGGCCAACCGGATCTCATCCTTCTCCCGGAGCACGCGCAGGCCGCCTGGCACTGCCCGGCCGTTGACCCGGATCGGCGAGTCGCCGCGGCAGACCAATGCCCCGGAGGGCAGGACCAGAGCCTCTTCCCGATCGACCGGCATCCCTGGAAAAGGGAGCGGGACGGGCTCGGTAAGAGGCAAGGAAAGCCAGGCAGCTTCGGCCTCGGGGTCACGGTATCGAAGGGCGTCCATAACGGTTTCTAATATGCCAGAACCGGAGGGTGGAGGTCCATGGACGCAGCTTGGGAAGGAGGTCGGGGCCCCGGGCTTTGGATTGGGGAAGGTTCCACGGGAGAAAGCTTGTTAGATGGTCGATGCCTCGTCGGATCCGGAGTCCCGGTCACGGGTCGGGGTGCAGGGATGCGTTCGGTCGTCCCACGGGCTCTTGAGGCGGGTGATGTGACCGGCGGGGGTCGAGAGGCGGATGCCTTCCCCTTTGGCCGGGGACGTTTCGAGCAGGTCGCGGTCGAGGCCGAGCTTCCGGCGGATCCGGTAAACGACCTGGTGCACATCTTCCGGCATCGCCAGCCGCCACTCGTCCGCGAACTCTGTCTCGATCTCGGAGATGATGGCCGCAACGGAGATGAACCCGTGATCGCCTGCCAGCGCGTGCCGCATCAGGATCGACACCAGCACGGCCTGGCGTTTGGATAGGATGACCTCGCGGTGATTGACCCGCAGGGTGCAGCCGATCAACTGCACCTGGTCCCGCGTCATGAATCCGGCCTCGAGGTTGCGGATTTCGCTCGCGCCGCGGAGATCGGGGAACTGGCGCTCCTCCAGCAGGGCGGCGACGAGGCGGGTTACGAGCTTCTTGATGTCACGGACTTCGGTGGCGAGTGCATCGAGCTGGGCTTGGAGGGCGGCGCGGTCAGGTGAATTCATGATTTTGGTTTTTTGGGTTTTCGGGCGCAGGCCGATCCGATGGGCCATCGCCACGCCAATCTCTATGGCAAGCGCCGTGCCAGCCTTGGCTAGGTCCGCTGCAAGGCCCATGGCTGCGGGCTTTGCGCCGATCCGGGGGGAACGCGCAAAGGGGAGAGTTGGCAAACTCAACGGGCGGGTTCGGCTGTCTGGCAGGTTGAATCCACTCAACCCGACGGGGCTTGTGGGTCTCCGACATTGCATCGGCAGCCGGCTTGTGACTGACTCCCGGAGGTCTCGATGGCTCTGAAACATGCAGCAGGGGAAACGATCCCGGCCGTGCTGGTCGCCGTTGGGGCGCGCAAGGGTCGTCGCGTCAATCTGATGCCGGACACCCTGGCGTTCCAGGACGCCGCCGGGGATGGCGCCCTCGCCCGCGTGACCTTCATCTCCCTCGACCACGTCCCGGAGGTGATCGGCCGCTGTCCCGCGAGCCAGCTCGGGGACCGGGGCGAAAAGAACCGGGCGAAAGCCCTCTCTTACTACGTCGGGAACCGCAGCGGGCGAATCCTGCTCCGCGCGCCCTACCGCGACCCGGCGCAGGCACTCCGCGGCGCACGCGCCCTGCTCGATCACTGCGAGCGGCAGGGCAATGACTGCCATTGCATCGTGGCGGTGTCCGACGAGGTGTTTTCCGGGATCCGGGCGCGGGCGGCCGAGAGAGACGAGGCTCTCCAACTTCTCTCCCCGGCGATGCAGGTCCTGCGTGACCGGTGCGCCGATCTGGAGATCCCGGACGACCTCCGCAGAAAGTTCCTCGGGGGTTCCGTGCACGCCGACTGGGTGCGCCGCCTCATCGTCCTGGCCGCCCGCAGCGAACACCCCGTCCTGATCCTCGGGCAAACCGGGACCGGCAAGGAGGTCGTCGCCCGTCAGATTCATGCGCTCGGTTCCCGTGCCGCGGGCGCGTTCCTGCCGGTCAACTGTGCCGGGATTTCCGAGAGTCTCTTCGAGTCCGAAGTGTTCGGCCATGACCGCGGTGCCTTCACCGGTGCGGTCCGCAAGAAGAAGGGCTTCTGGAGCATGGCGCACAATGGCACCCTCTTTCTCGACGAGATCGGGGAGCTCAAGCTCGACCAACAGGCCAAGATCCTGCGGGCGCTCGAGGAGGGCTCCTACACGCCAGTCGGAGCCGACCGCGAGGTCACCAGCAACGCCCGTGTTCTTGCCGCCACCAACCGCGACCTTCCTGCCATGGTCCGCGCCGGGACCTTCCGCGAGGACCTCTACTACCGGCTTTTTAATTTCCGCATCCGCACGCCAGCCCTGGCCGACCACGCCGATGACATCCCGGAGATTGCACGGAGCCTGTGGGACCGCATCGCCGGACCCCGGGCGCTGCCGAACGCCGTGCTGAACCTGCTCATGGCACTGCCCTGGCCGGGCAACGTCCGCGAACTGCGCGCCTTTCTCAATCACCTCCACCTGCTCTCCAACCGCAAGCCCGTCACCAAGGCCCTCGCCATCGCCGTGCTGGAGGAATGCCGCGGGATCGTGCCGGGTGGGGGGGATCAGTGACAGCGACGTTATGACGGGAAACAAAATTGCTGCCAGCCAACCTCGCCGAGACCAGCCGAGGAGCTTCGTCTCATTCTCGGTTTCGGCGTTGACCCCGCTGTCCCCAAGACTGCCGCTCAGGTATTGATGCGGCGCCATTCCGCATCGTATAATCCGCACCTTTACTGAATCCAGATGATGACCACCTTACCCCGCAAGCCACGCGTTCAGATTGAATACGACGTCGAGATCGGGGATTGCGTCCGGAAAGTGCAACTCCCGTGGGTTACGGGAGTCATGGCGGACCTATCCGGCGACAATGCGGGCATTTGGTGCGATATCAGAGACAGGTCATTCTTCGAACTGAATGCAGGGAACTTCAGCTCCTATTTCAAGGAGCAGAAGCCACGGGTCACGTTTACGGTCGCTAACCTGATAGCCGGGGATGGCATCATAGATGTGGACATCGTGCTTGAAGAGATCGATGATTTCTCACCGGGAAAAATTGTCTGGAAGCTAGGGCACGAATCGCCTTCCAAGGCTGAGCCTCTCACTGGCTTGCTCGACCGAAGAAGGCGACTTCAGCAACAGCTTTCGTCTTTTGATGGAGCCACCTCGGTTGGTGAGGATGTTTGTGAAAATCACCGTGGGTACGCCCGAACTTCCGATGAGCGATCCCAGGCATTGCAAGATAATCCGAAGGCTCCGGATGCCATCGAAGCAGCCATCGCGGACATCGACCGCCGACTCAGCAGGCAAATCAACCTGATCATCCACCATGAGAAGTTTCGTAGGCTTGAGGGAAGCTGGCGGGGGCTGGCCTATTTGGTCGAAAATACAGCGACCAGTGATTCCCTCAGAATTAAAGTGCTCAATATTTCCAAGAAGGAGATCCACAAGCAACTGAAGGTAAGGGACTCTGAGGAATACTTCCAGACCGAGCTTTTCAAGAAAATTTACGAGGAGGAGTATGGTACACCGGGAGGCCAGCCCTTCGGAGTCGTCATAGGCGACTATGACTTCGGCCCTTCTGGTCAAGATGTTCAAGTGCTTCGGGGCATGTCAAGAATTGCCGCCGCCTCCCACACGCCCTTCATCGGGGCCGCTGCGGCGGATCTATTCGACATGGATAGCTGGGCCGAGTTGATGAATGCACCTGATCTTCGAAGGTCGACTGCTGGCATCACTCACGTTGCTTGGAACAGCCTGCGCAGCGATGAAGAAGCCCGCTACCTAGGCCTCACCATGCCACGGGTTCTGGCGAGAATGCCCTACGGGTCCGCAACCAACCCGCTGGAGGCTTTTGAGTTTGAGGAGGCTGCTGATGTCGGCTCCGGCGCTGAGCTTTGCTTTTCGAACGCGATCTACGCTTTCGGTGCCAATATCAACAGGAGCTTTCAGGAAAATGGCTGGCCAACCCAAATCCGGGGATTGGAAAGCGGTGGGATCGTCGATAACCTGCCCGGCCATGCGTTCCCAACTGACGACGGTGTCATCGATCTTCGCTGTCCGACCGAAATTGCCATCACCGATCGGAGAGAAAAGGAATTGGCGGATCTTGGACTCATGCCCCTTTCCCACTACAAAAACTGTGATTATGCTTGTTTCTTCGGTGCTCAGGCACTCAAGAGGCCGGATGTTTACATGGAGGCCGATACCCAGATAAATGAGAATTGCGCATGTAGGCTTCCATACACGTTCGGTGTCTGTCGTTTCGCCCAGTATCTCAAGTGCATGGTCCGAGACAAGATCGGATCATTCATGAAAACATCGGACCTTCAAGCTTGGCTGAACCAATGGCTCGCCAACTACGTCTCTGACTCCGACGAAGAGGAGGTCAAAGCTTCGAAACCTCTGGCCGAGGCGCGCGTCGATGTCGCGGACGTCGTGGGCAGCCCCGGAAGCTACAGGGCGATTCTATACATTCACCCCCATTTCCAGCTTGAGGGACTCACAGGACCCCTGCGCGTGTTGATCACTTTGAAACAAAAGGGTTGATCCGCCATGTCTGTCAACGTGATGACGCAAGGAGAGGGTAACCCTTGTCGCGACTCTCTGCGGGTCTTTATCAGCTATGGTCACGATGAGCATGCTTCGTTGGCAATCCGCCTGCGGGACGACCTTCGTGAAAGAGGTCACGAGGTCTGGTACGATGAGGAACGTTTGCGTCCCGGGCATGACTGGGAACGTTCGATCGAGTATGGAATCGCGCATCTGGCTGAAGATAAGTCGAAGGCTGCGGTGGTGTTGTTGCTGACGCCTCATTCGGTGAGGCGGCCAGATGGCTTCTGCCTGAACGAGGTAGCGCACGCCCTTTCGAAAGGACTCCGGATCGTCCCGGTGATGGTGGTGGACAGCGAGCCACCGCTCTCGATATGCCGGATTCAGTGGCTGGATATGCGTGAATGCATTCCTCTCAACGAGAAAGCGGCGTTTTATGGCACGAAGTTCGTCCAGTTGTGCCGTGCCCTGGAGGAGAGGGAGTTGGATTGCGAGGGCGCCCAGAGTCGCCTGCTCAGCGTGCTTGAGCCCATATCGTTTACGGCGGATATTTCTAAACTGCTGCGCGATTTCACCGGAAGGAAGTGGGTCTTTGCCGAGGTTGACGAGTGGTTTCACGACCCCGACGGAGCCAAGCTGTTCTGGATCACCGGGGCACCCGGAGCGGGCAAGAGCGCCATCGCGGCATGGATCCGGGACAACCGTCGCGAGATTGCGGCATTTCACTTTTGTGACATCAACAGTGAGGAGAAGCGGAATCCGACGAAATTGGTCCGCTCCATCGTTTACCAGCTTTCGACCCAATTGCCCGCCTATCGGGACTTGCTCGCCCGTTTGCCCTTGGAGAGCATCGTTGGCGAGTATCACGAGGCATACACGCTATTCAACAAGCTCATGATTGAGCCCCTCTCGGACCGGTTTCCCAAGCCCGACCGGCCCATTGTGGTGCTTGTCGATGCGCTCGACGAGGCAAGCTGCCGGCGCCAGAACGAGATTGTGCGTTTTCTCACGCTCTGTGCCGACAAGACGCCCGGCTGGCTGCGTTTCCTGGTGACCTCCCGTCCTGAGCCCGAGATCGTAGCGTCCTTCCAAGGGCTCTCCCCGTATGTTCTCGACACGGCGAAGGAGGAGAACGTCCAGGATCTACGGGCCTTCGTGCAGGCCCGGATTCCGACGATCGCGCGCGAGCAGATTGATACCATTGTGGAGCGCAGCGAGGGTGTCTTTCTCTATGTCAAACACGTGGTGGACGCGATCGGTGCTGGCCACCTTAGCCTTGCCAGGTGCGACGAGTTTCCGCGTGGGCTCGGTGATGTTTATCAACATTTCTTCAATCGCCAGTTTGGCGGTGATCTGGACGTGTATGAGGAAAGGATCACGCCCATCCTGCAGCCCGTTCTGGCGGCATTTGAACCCCTGACGCTTGGCTTCCTGAAGCGCCAGTGCGGAGACCTTTCCGAAACGGAGCTGAGCCGCTGTCTCAACCGGTTGGGATCGATGTTTCCGATCGAAGGGGAAGGCCCCGACGCCAGTATCCGACCGTTCCACCGGTCCTTGTGCGACTGGATCACCAACCGGGAAGCGGCGGGACACTACGTGATTGCCGCTTCCGATGGGCACCGTGAGCTGGCGGAGCATGGCTGGCGGCAATATCTCGACGGGCCGGAGCGCATGGATGATTACTTCATCCAATGGTTGCCAAGCCATCTGCTGGCGCTTGAGGACGAGCCGCGATGTCTACGCCTGCTCGCTGATTTCGGCTACTTGATGGAGAAGGTCCGGAGAGGGATGCTTGAGGGTTTGCTGGCGGACCTCCGGAGCATTCCCGATGCCTCCGCCGGTTCCGGCGAGGCAACAGGCGTAGAGCGATCGTTTTTCCATGAAAAGGCGCACATCTTGCGGCGCGGGACCGCCGAATGGCCCGCGTACAAGATCCTGCTCCAGCTTGCGATGGAGTATGCCGATGAAAGCCCACTGACCAAGGGTGCCCAGCAGTGGGTAGCCGATGGTGGCTGCGACTGGCTGTGGTGGAGGAACAGCCGCCGGCCCTCCACCCCGAGGGCTGAGGCATGTGTTTCGGTTCTTGAGGGACACAATGCCGAGATCTCGGGAGCCCGGGCTTTGGGTAACGGAAATCTCGTATCGTGGTCGGCTTTACCGATAGACACGACGCTGCGTGTTTGGGACACCAATACTGGGGCGCGCCTCGCGGATCTCCGGGGACATCCCGAGTGTGTGAACGGAGCGATGGCAGTCGGTCGAGACGGTTTTCTTTCATGGTCTTGGGAGGCGGGAGCCATCCGCCTCTGGAGCGCATCTACCGCTTCTTGCGTCAGGATATTCGAGGGCCACACGGAAGGTGTCCTGGGCGTGCTCGCGTGTGGCCCGGGCCGGTTTCTTTCATGGTCAAGGGATTGGACGCTTCGGCTGTGGTGCCTTTCGAGCGGTGCCTGTGAAGCAGTCTTCAGGGGACATTCGGACAAGGTCGCAGGCGGAATGGTTCTTTCCGATGGGCGCGTGCTCTCGTGGTCGAATGATGAAACATTGAAACTCTGGGATGCTGCCACGGGCGGATTCCTGCTGTCCCTGGAAGGGCATGAAAACTTGGTTCTTGGAGCGCAGGAGCTTGCCGGCGGTCGCCTGCTCTCCTGGGCATGGGATGGGAATCTTCGCTTGTGGGATTGCGAGACAGGCACCTGTTTGAAGGTCCTCAAGGGCCATACCAAGAAGATCATAGGGGCCGCCCAACTGAAGGATGGAGGGATTATTTCGTGGGGGGACAGGACGCTGAGACTGTGGGATTGCGACACCGGGGAGTGCTTCAGGGTGCTAAGCGGACACGAAGGTGGCATACGAGGCGCGATGGTGTTGGGTGAGCATCAGGTGGCCTCTTGGTCCAGTGACGGAACCCTCCGTTTGTGGGATGTCGCCCGCGGGGAATGCAGTGGTGTTCTGAGGGGTCACACCGCCGAGGTCAAAGGAGCCCTCAAGCTGGCGGAGGATCGGCTGCTTTCTTGGTCCCGAGACAGGACGCTCCGACTCTGGGATTCGGTTCGCTGCATTTGTCTTGGCGTCCTTGAGGGGCACACCGATGCGGTGATCGGCGGATTGTTGGCGGTGAATGGCCGCCTGATCTCCTGGTCCTGGGATCAGACCCTCAGGCTTTGGAACTGTGACAAGGCAATCAGCGCCCCCGGCACCGGGGGAGTGCCTTTCAGTGGGGGAGGGAGCCCGCGATTGCGCGAGAGCGGTAGCGGTGTGCGTGCCGCTCAGGAGCCGCCTGCGAGCGAAGGCACCGAGCGTCATGCAGGAGCCGCGCTGGGAGCGGTGCTTCTAACCAATGGTCGTGTCGCCTCATGGTCCCAGGACAGGGAGATCCGCCTTTGGGATGTCGCCAGCGGTAAGTGTTTGCGGACCTTTAGCCCTGAGACCAGGCCGAAGATATCCGGCCTCCTGGCCTTGGCAGGCGACAAGCTGCTGTCCTGGAGTGGCCAGATGCTCAGGATATGGGACGGGAATGAGGGAGTCTGTGAGCTTGCCGTCATGGGCCACGTGGAGGGTTGTAGTGGAGCGATTCGCCTTCAGGAAGGACGGTTCGCGACTTGGGGTGGCGAAGCCCTCAAAGTGTGGGACGAGCGGGGTGGAACCTGCATCAGCGTCCTCGAAGGACGGGGGTGGGGCAGCAAAGGCTTCCTCAGAGGAGCTCGTGAGTTGCCCGGCGGGCGCCTGATTGCCTGGTCATCGAGGGGCGCGATCCTGATTTGGGACGTCGACGGGAGAGGATCTCCGGTGGTTCTGGAAGGCCACACCCGGGAAGTTGGAGTCGGTGGAGTCTCATTCCTTTCCGGTGGCAGAATAGCTTCCTGGTCCGCGGACGGAACCATCCGGATCTGGCATCACGAGACGGGAAGTTGTTGCAAGATCCTACGGGAGAACAACGAAGGGATTGCGGGGGCTGCCGAATTGCAGGACCATCGCTTGCTCTCGTGGTCTGAAGATCGGGAGACAAGGGAACTCGGATTCCGTGTGTGGGATCTTGAAAGGGGTGAATGTGATGAGCATTACATGGAGTCCCAAGCTTTTGGGGACTTCCCCAATTGGCGACATATGCTCAATTTGGCTCAGAGCGAATCATGTGTCATTGGAGATTTGTCCGCTAGTTCCTTGGCACGGAGCGCTTGCCTGTGGCATAAATCGCGCGGGGTGCCGCTGGCTGCGTGGCACGGAGAATCTGACGCGGAAGCCGCCTGCCTTCTCCCGGACGGGAACTTGGTCGTGACGCAAATGAACGGCGAGGTGTGCTTTCTGAAGCTTTACCAAGGTCCGAAGAGAGTTTCTCTAAAAGCGGGTGAAGTCTTCGAGGATAACGGTGTTTGACGCGCATCAAAATTGGATTCTGGTAGAGTCGATTCCAGCGATGAAGATGAGAGGGATTCAACAAGCCTCCAGGTCGAGGAAAGTGTCTTGACACGGCGCTGGATACCACGGCCCCGCCGCAGTGACAGGCCGGAACTAAGACTGCCGGAGGCATTTGGAACTCTTCTTGAAAAGTCGAGCCCTGAGAATGCCGGCGACCCTCCGGAGTAGACTCGCGTAGTCGGGGCATAGATAGGTGTTCCGCCCCTTCGAAAATTCCGATGGAGTTGGCGTGGTGAAGTGCTGAGGAGGACCGCGTATCATTCCAAGTCTGAATCTCAGAACCTCTCCTCCACAATCCGCCGGGCCGCACCGCCATCCAGATCCTGCGGCAGCGAGACACGCGCCAGCATCACCGGGCCGGAGCGGGTGGTGTTGGAGGCGAGGCCGTGGATGTCGGCCTGCAGGTGGTGGAAGAGTTTCCAGCAGAGGGTGTGGATGAGGCCGGGGGTATCGGCGGAAGCGCTGAAGCGGAGCCGGAAGTGCGCGGGCCTTGATTCGTGCCGCTCGATCTGTGGCCTCGTGGACGCGCGAAATTCTGTCTTTTCCTGCGATGACACCGGTATCATGATGCAACCGATGGACGAGAAGGAAGATCTCGGGGCGGTCGAGGGGCCGCGCGCTTTGGTCGAGGTGGAGAATCGTTTCCTGCAGGTGCTCTTGAAGAAGTTCCAATTGAGCAGGAAGCCTTGCCGGAGGGAGGTGGCGGAGAATGCCGACGGTTGCGCCGAGTGCGAGAAGCTGGCGAGCCGGGAAGAGACCGAGAAGTGCGAGAAGTGTAAAGAGAAGGCCGAGAAGCAAAAGGCCGCCCGCATCGCGCGAAGAGGATCCTGTCTCCGGGTCGCCTTCGATGCTTCGACGCCGGCCATTCATCGGAGAGAACAGAAGAAATCCCTGACAGACGAAGCCAAGAATTCCGATCAGCAAGTCTCTGACCTACAGGGCTCAATCGACGGGGTGCTCAATGGGACGGGAGAGTCGTTCTTGGATCATAGCAGTGCGGATTTCCGCTTCCGGTTTGCGAGCGGCGGAGCCTTGGTGGTCGTCTCCATGGGAGGCAAGCAATTCTACTGCCTGAATTGGCGCGATGTGGATCCGGTGGGGTGGAACATCGCGAACGGTGGTTCGGACAACCGTCAGGAACTGCTCAATCCGGACCTGATCATCGGTCGCGAGCTCCTCGAAGAGTTGATCATCGTCGATCCGCGACCGGAATGGGCGTGTCGCTACGTGTTCGAGTGCGATGAAAACGGGCAATCCATCGATCGGGACGCGGAGGCCGCGTGGCGCGAATGGCGGCAGCGGTTCATCATGCACAAGTTCCCCGACGAACTGCATCATCGCACCGCCCAGGTGCCCTTGAAATGGTTGCGCGGGCCGGATTCGCTGGTGGTGGAGTTTGAAGGGAAGCCGCGCCCGGCGGTGGACGACGTCTTCCTCAACATCACCGCCGAGGACCAGGGAATTGAGATCGACCGGATCGTCCAGCTGCGGGTGCCGGAAGAGGCGGTGTTCTGCGATGGAGAGTTGCTTGAGGGCCGGCTCCTCGACTCGCCGATCGGGCTCTTTGAGGTCAATCGGGTTTGGGACCAAATGAAGGTCAAGGATGAGGGCAAGGACGAGGGCAGGGTCAACCGGGAGTTCATACCCGATTTTCTGTTCCGTGGAGGGCTGCTGAGGGAAGCTGAAAAACTCGACAAGGTGGTCGAGGAGTTCCGCGAAGATAAGCAGGATCGAGGTCAACTGAACGATGACGATCAAGATGACTACGAAGAAGCCGAGGGCGAGAGCCGCCAGTTTGATCTATGCCCCGTCACCCGCAACATCATCTCCCGGCATCGTGATGTCGTGGCAAGCGGTGGTGGGGAGTGGATGAGAGGAAAACCGGCGGATGTGTTCATCACCTTCGCCTCCGAGGATGCGGACTTCGCCCACCGCCTCCACGAAGAGCTGAGCCGTCGCACGGCGCTGGAGATCTTCTTCAGCGAGCGGACGCTCTGCGACTCCGACTACGGAAAATCCATCGACCAGGCCTTGCAGAGCGCCCGGTGCCTGATCGCGGTCGGGCGCAAGGTCGAGCATCTTGTCAAGGGGTGGCCCGAGTATGAGTGGCGCAGCTTTCATCAGGACATCCTCAGCGGCAACAAGCCGGACGCCCAGCTGATCTCGGTGATTTCCGGTTTTGATCCCCGGAGCCTCCCGGGCCAGTTGCGGTTCCGCGAATCGATCGTCTGCCCGGACCCGGGCTCGCTTGAATCGGTGTTTCCCCGGTTGCTTCGCTTCCTGCCTTCCCGTGGTGCGTAGGCCGTGCGTAGGCGATTGATTGCCTGGGATCGGGCATCAGAGGATCCCGAGGTTGTCGTCATCAAGCGCGTCGGTGGCGAGTTCACACATGGTTTCGAAGTTTGCCGGGTTCCAGATCATGAAGTGATCGCCGGCACCGGCGACGACGACCTCGCCACCCGGTTCGAGTGCCGCCTTCTCGCAGAGCGGCTTCGGGATGCGTAGCTTGCCGTGTGGCCCGACCGCAGTTTCATGGGACATGGCCATGAAGGCGGCGGCGATCGCCTGGCGCCGGGCGGGGGGTGTGGGGGCTTCGCGGATCATGGCGATGATGCCCTCGTGGCAGGACCGGCTCATGACCTTCAGCATCGGCAGGTCGAAGCTCCTCGCGGGGAGCAGTAGGAGCGTGCCCCCTGCCTCCGGTCTCCATTCGACCGGGATGCGGACGCGGTGGTCGCGGTCCAGGGTCAAGGTGAAGGAGCCGTGGTAGTGGAGTTCGGGATTCATGATGGGTGGGTATCGGTTCGCGAGGGTCCTGGCTGATCCTCATACCAACTCACGGAATAGGCTGGTAGAATGGTGACTACGGAAGGTTTTGAACGTCAGTCGCTTCGCGAAGGGAAGGAAGTCCGGGCGCTTTTCCTCAATCTCGGCGTTGTTCCTCGGTTGCGGTGCCCGCACCGCGCCCTCGTCACGCCTTGAGCTTGAGGAAAATCACTCCTGCCATTCTACCAGCCTATTCCGTTCATTGGTATCAGAACCTCTCCTCCATGATCCGCCGGGCCGCATCGCCAGCCAGATCGTGCGGCAGCGAGACATGCGCCAGCATCACCGGGCCGGTGCGCGTGTTGTGGGCATTCAGCCCGTGGATGTCGGCCCGCAGATGGTGGAAGAGTTTCCAGCACAGGGCGTGGATCAGGCCGGCGCTGTCTTGGGAGCCGCTGTAGCGGATCCGGCATTTCCCGGGCTGGGGCTCGTGGAGTTCGATGGTGCCGGCGAGTTCCGGAAGCGCCTCGCTTGAATCGAGATGCAGGCGTCGGGCCACTGCCTCCTCGACATGGGCCGGGAGTTTCTGCGTGTCGATGTCCTGATCGGGCGCGAGGTGGAAGAAGTCGAGGACGAGGCCGTGGTTCCGGGCGCTGAAGCAGTGGACCTGTCCGACACGGACCCCCCGCTTCCAAAGTTCGCCGGTGATGCACGCCGCGAGACCCGGGAAGTCGCGTGCCGCCACGCCGAGGATCACAGCCGCCCCGTCGTGGAGGATGGCGGCCTTGGGTTCGTCGGTGTCGCGGGAGGCGAGCTGGACGAGATGGCTGCCGAAGCGGTTCTTGTGGCGTCCGTAGAGCCCGCCGAAGAAGCCGGTGCCCAGGTCCTCGATCACCGCCCGGGCTTCCGCATCGTAGCCATCGGCCCGCAGAACCGCGGCGGCATCCGGAGAGATGCTGCGGAAGGCGTGGAGGGTCTTCAGGTAGAGCTCGCGGATGACGAACCAGCGGGCGGGCTCGCGGCTTTCCGCACCCCACTCGAAGCGGTCGGCACAGGTGAAGACGTAGAGCGCGTGCAGGCGCTGCTCGGTGGCACAGCGATCCCGGAACCTGCGGACCTGCTCGCGATCGTTCTGGCCTTCCAGCGTGTGGTCCTTGAAGGCGCGGCGGTTGGCGATGAGGAACTCGGTAATCGCGAGGATGTCATCGGCGAAGCCATACTCGCGGCCGAAGCGGCGGTAGTATTCCTCCAGCGGGACACCGGAGAAGCCCGACGAGAACCGCTCGATCCAAGATCGGCTCTCGTCGAGTCGTGCCTTCTCGTCCTCCACCGTCAGCGGCAGGCGTTTGGTCTTGAGCGCGAGTTTCACTGCGGTGAGATGGTCGCTGTCGAGCATCGCGGCCGCGGCGGCAGGCGAGACCGCGCCGGGGTCGCCGTCGGTGGGGGAGGGAGCCTGGATGCTGAGCAGTTCTTCGAGTCTCCGGAGCTTGCCAAGTTCGAAGCGGCTCCGCAGATCGGCACGTTCCGCCAGGACCCGTTCATCGAGGGAGGCTTCGAAGGCCCGGCGCCCGGGGAAGAGGCGGTCTTCCGCGCCATCGATCTGGGAAAGAAATTCGAAGCTGTCGGCGAGGCTGCCCCGGGGTTCGGAAAACAGCATGGCGACCTCGGGCACGCGTTCGAGCCAGTCGCCGGCGTTGTCGAAGGCACCCTGCAGCTCGGACGGATCGACCGGCACCCCGTAGCGCTGGGCGGCATGCAGGAGGGACAGCGCGGCGCGGCTGCGGCCTGGGTCGGTGCGGGACCGCCGCGCCTCGGCGTGAAACAGTCCGCCGGGACCGAGGGTGATGGGGCTGCCGGGCCGGACCTGCCGGCCGCGGCGCAGTTCGGTGTGGATGATGCCCCGGGCGAATCCCAGCACGCGCCGGCGCGCCGAGAGGAAGCGGGCGCGGACCTCGTTGGCGAACTCGAATTGCTCCCTGGGCCCGGCGTCCGGCCCGGCCATCTCGCCGAACGATTCGAAGTCGTCGAAGCGGAACACGTCCTGGGGGTGGTTGCCGAGCGCCGTCATTGCCGCCGGAGGCTTGCGGAGGTGCATCCAGCAGCGGATCCGCAGGAGGAAGAGGTAGGCCTCCAGATCGCGCGGGTGGACCTGGCTGCGATAGATTTCCCCGCTGTGCAGATAGTCCCGGCCCGCCAGGGTCCAGACCCCGCTCTGGAACAAGCGCAGCGCGTCGTTTTTGATGTCGAACTCGTCGATTCGGTCGCAGGCTGGCGAGCGGTTGAGCTGCGTCCGCCAGAACTCGCGGACGTGGAGGAAGTGCTGGAAGGGATCGTAGGTGGCCCGGATGCGCGCCCGGAACTTCTCCGCCAAACCGGTCGGATCGTAGACCGCACGCATGTCGAGAAACGAGTTTAGGTCTTTCTCATCCAGCAACGGAGCGACGTCGAGATTGAACCGGGTCGGCTCGAAAGCGAAGCCGTGGTGCTCTTCGAAGGTCCGCGACTCGCAGGTCTCGGCGGCTAGACTCTGGACGAATGCGTTGTGCTCGATGTCATCGTCGAACAGCAGCGTGTAATCGAGGTCGGAGCAGGGGGTCAGCTCGCGGCGACCCGTGCCCCCGTGGGCGACCACCGCGAAGGGTCGTTCATACCCGAACTCCTGCTGCCGGGCCTCGGCCCAGCGGGCGACCAGCACGTCGTGCACGGCCGTGCGGGCGCTCATGATCTCCCGGGCGTTGTCCAGATCGGGGCCGAGGATGAGCTGGTTGTTGTCCGCGAGCCACTGGCGGTGGATCTCAAGCGGAGCCGATCCGCCGAGCAGACCCCGGACGCGGTCCTCGTGGGTCTCGGGAGTTTCGGGTGAACATTTCATGGGCATTTTTGCCAGAGTCATCCGCCTCGGGACCCGCCACGGTCAAGCAAACTCCAGATGCCGGTCAGCCATGGCTCAGATATTGGAACGTTTCGGCATCGTCGCGCCCGACATGCAAGGGGGATCGTCATTGACGCTGAGTCGGTGGAGGGTAGATTGTTGGGCATGGCCAAGTCCAAGGCAGGCCCCCAGCCCATCCATGTCGTCTCGAACGGGAAGGGCTGGGCCGTGGTGAAACCGAACGCACGGCGTGCTTTGCGGATTCGGCCTACCCGCCATGAGGCGGTGCAATTCGCGAAGGACAACGCCGCGAAGGGGGGCGACATGGTGATCTTCGTGCACGACCGCAGCGGTCTCGTTGAAACCCGGATCCCGGCAACGGCAGCCGCCCGCTTATGCCCCCGCCCGAAACGAAAGACTACCGCCAAGGTGTCTTCATAAACTGTCCTTACGACAAGGATTACATCCCCCTCCTGAGGGCCGTGCTCTTCGCGGTGATCCGGCTCGGCTACCGGCCCGAGACGGCGGCAGAAAGGCTGGACTGCAAAGAAGTTCGACTCGACAAGATCGCGGGATTGATTCCGCTCTGCCGCTTCGGATTCCACGACCTGTCGAGGAACAGGGCGTCGAAAGCGGGGGAATACTACCGGATGAACATGCCCTTCGAGCTCGGAATCGACTGGGCGTGGGAGTGTTACGCGAGGAAGTCCGTCGAATATGGGAAAGGCCTCCCGAAGAAGTTCCTCATCGTGGAATCGACTGGGCGATCCGCGAAGGCGGCCATCAGCGACCTCGACGGGAGTGACTTTCAGGTCCATGACGACAGTCCGGAGGAGTTGATCACGGTCGTGAGGGATTTTTTCTATGAATACCGCCACGGCGACGGACGGGACGACTATCCCGATGGGCACGATATCTGGCGCGAATACAACGAATTTTTGGCGGATCTCCAGTTCACGAAGGATGGAAGGATGCGCAAGCAAGCCGAATTGGACCGCATGATCATCGCCGAATTCTGCGACAAGGTCAGGGAGTGGATCGGGACGAGATCGAAGGCCGGGTAAGGTTGCCCGGACTTGAAGCAATGGACCCGGCTGGGCCGCGTCCCGAACTTCCGGCGTTCGCGGTTTGGGATTTGCAGGGAGGCCATCCAGGCGGGCCGATGTCCACCATTTCCGGTGAGTGAGTGCGGTGGTGGATCTCCCATCGGCGGTTTCGGCGGTGCCTGCACGGCGGAAAACACCCGGCACCTCTGCACGGTCTCTCATCCACCGCGCATATCCTCGATGACACCGAGGCGTGCTTGCCTAGCGAACAGCGATTCGTTAGGCAATAGGCGGTAAGCTTGGTGAAACCCTTGTCCGTCTATGTTGGCTCTCGTGGCCTGATTGATCCCAGATCCCCATCGTTATTTTCTCCCCTCCATGAAACACTCCGCCTCGATCCTCGTCCGCGATCCCGAAGGTCTCATTCTCATCCTCGAGCGCGGCGGCACCAGCCGGCATTTTCTAGGCATGTGGGAGTTTCCCGGTGGCAAGATCGACGAGGGCCAGACGGCGTCTGAGGCCGCCCGCCGCGAGGCGGAGGAGGAGGCCGGACTGGTGATCCCGGAGCTGCCGGGTGAGCCCGAGAAGGTGATCGTCACGAACAGCCGTGAGGTGGAATACTCGATGTTCTGCCACGATTTCACCGACTCGCGGCCCGAGGTGACGCTGAGCGACGAGCACTCGGCGTTCCGCTGGGTCACGCCGGTCGAGCTCCAGAAGCTCGCCCGTGAAGACAAGGTCATGCCGCCGCACCTCGAGTTCTTCTCATGGAACTGGCTCCGGCGACAGATCGAGGTCTACGCCACCGACGAGCTGCCCCGCTACAAGACCTACGCCGGGGCGCTGGTGGACGTGCTCAACAAGCTGCGTTCGCGCTGGGCGCCGCTGGCGATCGTCCAGGCCCGCCCGAAGGCGGTCGACAGCTTCGCCGGGAAGTGCCTGCGCAAGGCGGACAAGTATTCCGACCCGGTCCACGATCTCACCGACCTTTGCGGTGGACGCATGATCGCCCCGACCGAGCGCGAGGCGGAGCTGATCTGCCGCCAGATCCGGGAGGTGTTCGAGATCGAAGAGGATGACGACACCGCGGTGCGGCATGCCCGCGATGCCTTCGGCTACCTGTCGGTGCATTTCCTGGTGCGGATCCCGATGGAAAAGGATGGCAGCTCGCGGGTGAAAAGCCTGCTCGGCGTGACCATCCCGGAGGAAATCGGCGACCGGGTCGCGGAGATCCAGGTCCGCACGCTGCTCCAGCACGCCCATTCCGAGGTGACCCACGACCGGCTCTACAAGAGCGGATTCAAGCCGCCCACCCACTGCGAACGCGAGGCGGCCCGGGTGGCCGCGGCGCTGGAGTCGGCGGACGCCGAATTCGGCCGCTTCGTCGCGCAGGTGGATGCCTATGTCGGCGAGTACGCCGCGCAGATGGATTGCGCCGAGCGGAACCGGCGCATCGAGGATCAATGCTTGCTGATCGAGCTTGAACCGGATCCTGGAAAAAAGGCGAAGCTGGCCCTCGGGATCGCCCACCTGGCGCGCTCGGCCTGGGACTGGGAAACCCTGATCGAGGCGCTCGATGCCCACGCCGGGACCGATGCGCCCTGCGCCGAGGCGATCCGGATGGAGCTTGGTCACGCGCTGTGCCGGATGCATCAGGACAAGCCCAAGGACCCGAAATTCCGACAGGGGCTGGAGCTTCTCCAATCGGTCGCGCAACCGGACGAGGGATTCGACGCGTTTCTCGAGGATGATGACCGGATCCGCCGCGCGACGGCCTTGGGCTGGCTCGGCCGGGTGTTGATCGGCAGCCCGGGCAGCCGCGCCCTGGCGCGCCGCAGCCTGCAGGGTGCCGTGCAACTGGTGCCCGAAGATCCCTACCACCTCTGTGGGCTGGTCGAGCTTGAGGTGATCGCCGGCGCCAGGAAGCAGCAACTCGACCTGCTGGCGCCCTCCCTGCGCGCGGCCGCGCAGCGCTGCAAGGCTCACATCGAGGCCGGGATCGAGGTCAACCGCGCCTGGCTGGCGCTGACCCGCATCCGGCTCTTCCTCGGCGACGACGGCGGGGCCTTCGAGGCGCTCTGCCTGGCGGCCCGAAGCTCCGAGAACCCGCGCCCGATGGCCGACATCCGGCGCAGCCTGGAACGGCTGGAGGACGCGATGGGCGAGGATTTCCCGATGGTGGCGATTCTCGAATGCGCCGCCGACCTGTTCGCGCGTGAAGCGGAGCTCGGCCGGCAGGGTTGCGATCGCTCATCGTGGAATTCCCAAGACCTCCATCCCCTGGTGGAGTATGACGCGGACCGCCACGCCCTGATCATCGCCGGAGCCACCGGCGAGATCGATGCCGGGCGCCTGTCCCGCTTCGACGCCCACCTGCGGGCCGCGCTCGCCGGATGCGACGCCCAGGTGCTCAGCGGCGGCACCGACGCCGGCGTCTGTGGCCTGCTGGCCAAGCTCGCCAGGGAAGACGCCGCAGAGGAATCCACCGGTGGATCGGTGCATGGCTACATCCCCGAGCACCTGCCACCGGGCACCCGGCCGGCGGGCGAGCCGGTCGTTCCGGTGAAGACCCCCGGTGCAGGCGACTTCACCATCCACGAACCGCTTCAGATGTGGACCGACCTGCTGGCGTCCGGGGTGGACCCGGCGAAGGTGGTGCTTCTGTGCCTCGGTGGCGGCAAGATCTCAGCCGCCGAATTGGCCCTTGCCTGGGCGCTCGGTGCCAAGGCCGCCGTGATCGACGACGAGAGCGAGGCCGCGGAGCGTTTCAAGGAGCTGCTGGACCATGCCGGTGAGGGCCGGGCCGACGGCATGCTCGTGCCCGACGATGTTCCGACGCTCTCCGCGATGCTCTGTTTCCGCTCGGCCGCTCCCGACAGCGAATGGGAAAAGCAATGGGAGGAACCCGGCAAGGCGGTTCACCAAGCCTACCTGCTCGACCAGAGCCAACGGATCAAGGAGCCGAACCTGCGACCGTGGGCTCGGCTGACCGCCGGGCTCAAGCACTCGAACCGCCACCAGGCCTTCTACGCCGCCGAGATCCTGCGCAGCCATGGCTTCACCGTCGAGAAAAGCGAACTGCCGCCGGAAGAGATCCCGGTGTTCAAGTTCGCCGACACCGACGAGGACAAGGAGCTGATCGAAAGCATGGCCGAAGCCGAGCACGGTCGCTGGAACGCCGAGCGCCTCCACGACGGCTGGCGGCACGGCGAGAAAAAGGACACCGAGCGCAAGATCAGCCCCTATCTCGTGCCGTGGTCCAAGCTGCCCGACGACATCAAGGGCTACGACCGGAACGCCGTCCACCAGTGGCCCAAGATCCTCGCGAAGGCGGGGTGGGTGGTGGGATAATTTACCTAATAACTACCTAAGTCGATTCGAACGCATGAAGCCGAATATCTTCATCTCCTATCGTCGGACGAGGAATAATAAGGACACTCCCGCTTTGGTGAGTGGTATTGCTGAAGGATTGCGAAAAAAATTCGGGAAGAAGAATGTCTTCCTCGACAAAACTAGCATTCCGCCCGCATCCAAATTCCCGCGAGTGATAGAAAAGAAGATCCGGTCATCTTCCTTGGTTATCGTCATTATTGACCCCGGGTGGGTTCACACTTTGAAAGAGCGTCTGAAAGCGGATTCTGTCGACTGGCACCGCAAGGAAGTTGAAATCGCATTAGCGACTGGCAACCCAGTCATGCCTGTCATGGTTGATGGTGCAGAGCTCCCGGAATCTCGAGATCTCCCGCCCTCCCTGGAAGAATTAACCACCTCCCATGCGGTCAAGTTCCCCGAAGGATTTGAGTCAGGGATTAGGGATCTCATTAAAGATATTGATAGAGCTCTAAATTCTGAGGCTGGCCGTCGTTCACAAATTCCTTTGGCTGCTGTGGTGCTCATCGTTCTCGCCGGTATTTCGGCCTTGTGGGTTTACTACGAAAAAAACCAAGCTGTCGAAAACCGAAGCGGGGACGGGTCCACGAAAATGGACCCTTCAATTCAGCGTGTTGAAATCACCAGGCCAGACGATGGCGGAAGGGCTTCTTTCCGCTTCGCGTCGGGGCAGGGAGCCCGTGTGACGGTGGAAGGAATCGCCTACGGCATCTCCGAAGCCGGCGCGATTCTCCTTACGGTGACCGCCGCAGACGGGATCGAGCGGCCCCAGTACGGCGGGGCTCGGATTCATCCCGATGAGACCGGCAAATGGAGCAAGGAGGTTCAGGTTGGAAACGCGAGTTTTCCACCGAACGTTGGCGACCATTTTGTCTTGAAATCCTACATCGTCCCGAAAAGCGACTTCAAACGGTATCAATCGGCCGCGCGTTCAGGAGTTTACGCATGGCCACCCGAGGATAATCCGAGTGTCTCTCCCGTCAGCTCGCTATCATTCTTTCTCACTGACTGATTCTACCATGAAAACACAAGCCTACATTTTGGCCGCCGCTATTGCAAGTATGACCTCTTCCCTGAACGCTGGGATTCCAGGTTATCTCGACGAGTCTTTTCGTTCCACCCGTTGGGTTGCATATTCCCCCACAGGGAGATCACCGATGCCTGAATGCGCTGATGAGATCACGATTGATCTTGAAACCCTCGCGGCTGCCGGCTTTGGCGGCATCGTCACTTATGGTTGTGATGGCCTCAAGATGGAGATCCCCAAGCTTGCCCGGGAGGCGGGTATCGAATTTGTGATTCTGGGTGTTTACAATCCCGAAAACGAAGAGGAGTGGAAGAACGCCCGGTCTCTCGCTGGAGTGGTGGACGGATACTGCGTTGGCAACGAAGGAATCGGGCGCGAGAATCGATACACACTCGATGTTCTGAGGTCACGCATCAAGGAGTTGCGCGAATGGAGCGGGAAACCCGTCACCACAAGCGAGCAGATTGAGGATTATACAAGTATCCCCGAGTTGCTGACTGTGGGCGATTGGTTGTTTCCCAATGTCCATCCGTTCTGGAACCGCCAAACATCCGAACCGGGGGCCAGCAGGTGGACCAAGGCCCAGGTCGAAGAGTTGCGCGCAAAGGCGACTGGAGTCCCCATCCTTTGCAAGGAGGTGGGACTGCCAACGAATAGCCTCGACGACGGTGTCAAGTTGCCTGATGAGCAGGCCCAGGCAGAATACTATCAGGCGTTGCACGTGCTGGAGGTGCCGTTCGTCTATTTCGAGGCCTTCGATCAAGTTTGGAAGACTCATCACCCGGCAGAGCCCTTTTGGGGGATTTTTGATGCGAATCGGAAGCCGAAAAAGATCGCGACTTGGCTGATGGACGCTTCACACGGGCCCGCCGAGGGTTCCCCGGTGCGGATTGACAGCATAAAAAACAAGTCAAAGTTAGAGGTTCGCAGGCTGCCAGATGGTGGTTTCTTTAGTGTCTCAGGGCACTGTGGCAATCTCGGAAAAGACCACACCTTGCTGTTGTTTGTGAACGTTGAAGATCCTGCTGCACCCGGCTGGTTCTTGCAGCTTCCGCCAAATGGCGTTTTTGACATTCGCGACAGTGGGGAGTGGTCCACCAGAGGACAAATCGGCAACAGCGAATATCCCCCTCGGCAGGGGCAAACCATCAGCCTCCTCGTCCTCGCGGCACCTGATCCCGTGGCAAAAGAGCTTATCGATGAACGGGCGCGCGACCCGGCGCTACGGGGGCAGGGAATCTATACCCAGGATTTGCCGCAAGTCGCACCCGAGTATCGCCATGAGGTCTCAGACGTAGTCGTTGAACTCGTGATGCCCCGATGATTCAGTGGTTGGAATGATTGCTGCCCACGGTTTTTCAGTTGGAGGACCTTTCGGCGTGGTCTTGGAGAACGAACTCAGGGCGTGCATTCGAAGATGCGGTACACGAGTTCTGGACGGGCTGTTGGCTGCTGATGATGGGATCGCGCGTTGCGGTTCTAAGCTGGTTCCCCGTTCACGTTCCCATCGAGTCGTCGACGTTTCGGAGGGTGCGGAGACAACGATCCTCGCGAAGTCGAGATAGCCTACCCAACACTTTGAGTTCGGACTCGCTTCGGCGAGGTCGTTAGGGCAGGCTGACTCCATGTCTGAAGAACGCGTGCCACGGAGGGTGGTAGTGACGGGCGATCGCCTGACGGACTTCCACCTGGTGCAGTATCCCGAGGCCGAAGGCTCCTACGCGTCGGCCGGAAACAAGGCCTTCCTGAACAAGAGCCCGGGTGGGGCGGATTTCCTGGCTAAACTCCTCGGGAAGGTGTGCGGCCGACTGGATGCGGACGTGCTCGGGCCCGCTGCCATGGCCAAGGCTGCGCGTCGCAAGAACAAGCCCAGTGAGGCATTCCAGGTGTGGGCCCGGTTCGACAAGACGTGGCGGGTTCGCGAGTTCCTGGGATGCCGTCTCGGGGAGTCCGGAGCCCCGGATGTTCCTGAACTCGGAGCCGGGGACGTCCTGGTGGTCGAGAACCTGGGCCTGGACTTCTCCCACGATGCCGCTGCCTGGCGGCAGCTCCGCGAGCGGGCGAAAGGATGCGGTAGCATTCTGGTGAAGACCAGCGTGGTCGATCCGTGTTCACCGCTTTTGCGGGAGTTCGCGCCGGAGTGCGCAGAACGGCTCACGGTGGTGCTGTCGGCCTCGGCGCTACGCGATGCGGGTGAGCGGCTTTCCGAGGGCAGTTCATGGGACAGTACGATCGAGGATCTGCTGCGGGCGCTTTGGGGCGAAGGTGTCCTCGGGCAGCTCGCCCGCTGCCGCCGAGTGATCGTTCGCTTCGGCTTGAGCGGGGTTGGGATTGTTTCGCGGGACCCGGCGGATCTGGCGTATCAGGCTTCAGCCGGGGAAGGTCTTTGGGAACGGGGACGTCTGGTCCGTTTTCTTTACCATCCCGAATGCCACGAGGGCGTCTACGACGACCAGTTCCCCGGGATGATCTTCGGGGCCGGCTCGTATCTCACGGCGGGAGTGGTCCTCAACACGCTGGCTCCGGAGTCGTATCCCCTGTTCATCGCTGCGTCACGTGCTCTCGGCGCGGGCCGGGCCGCGCTGGAGACAGGAGGCGGTGAAGAAGCCGCGGGGCCGCGGGTCGGCGAGGTGTTGCCTGAACCGCTCGCCAAGGCATTCGCGCCGGAGGAGGAGAAGCCGGAACCGGGAAAGAAGCCGGAGCCGAAGCCGGAGGAGATGTTCCGCTGTGCATTCCCGGAAATCGAGGAGGAAGGAACCGGAGATCGGTATGGTTATGGTCCAGTCGATCCGCACGAGGAGGGCGAGCCGACCTGCCACATCCTTCGGGATGCCGCCGGCGACCAGGAGGAGGCGGTGGCCGCACTCGCGACGGAGGTCATCCTTCGCGGCGCCGAGGCCGCGCTCGACGACATTCCCAAGGTTCACTTCGGAGCCTATCTCACCGTCGATCGGGAGGAGATCGAGAGGATCAACGCCTTCCGGCGCGCAGTACGTGCCTATCAGGAGAACTCCAAGGACACGAGACCGCTGTCCATCGCCGTTTTCGGCCCCCCGGGTTCCGGAAAGTCCTTCGCGATCAAGCAGCTGATGAATTCCCTGTTCGGCGGCAAGAAGCAGTCGATCACCTTCAACATGTCGCAATTCCGTGACGAGGAGGAACTCTACGAGGCCCTGCATCAGGTCCGGGACGAGACGATCCGGGGAAACCTGCCTCTGATCTTCTTCGATGAGTTCGACTCGAACTTCGGCGGCGAGTTTGGTTGGCTGAAGTACTTCCTCGCACCGATGCAGGATGCCGAGTTCTGGGACGGCCGTGCCATGCACCCGCTTGGCAAAGCGATCTTCGTCTTCGCCGGCGGGAAGTGCGAGAGCTTCGAGGCCTTCGACCAGCGGAACGAGCATGGCGGATACGATTCCGGACTAAGGAATGCCAAGGTCCCGGATTTCATCAGCCGCCTGCGGGGCTACCTGGACATCAAGGGGCCCAACGCCATCACCGAGCTCGACCGGACGATCGGGATCCACCGGATCCGACGGGCAGGCATCGTCCGCCACATGATCGAGACTCACTGCGGCAGCGTGATCGATCCCAAATCCAAGTTTGCCAAGGTCGGGCTGGATGTCGTGCGGGCCTTCCTGTTCGCTGAGAAATTCCTGCACGGGGCGCGCTCGATCGAGGCCCTCGTCTCGACCAGCCGGGTGTGCGGTGCGGGGTGGTTTACCCGAAACTCCCTACCCACGCCGGACGTGATCCGTTTGCACGTCACCGAGGATTTCCTCGATCCTCCGCAGCCCGAACTCAGCGACCCTTACGTCATCGAGCGCATTGCGGAGGCGACCCATGAATCGTGGATGACCGCGAAAATGGAAAAGGACAATTACCGGTACGGCGCAAGGCGCAACGACGACCTCGCCAAAGGCCCGCTGACCCATCCGCTCCTGAAGGATTATTCGGAGCTGTCCGAGGGCGAGAAGGACGGCAATCGCAAGCCGGCCCGGTTGCTGCTCGTCAAGGCGCAGCTCGCCGGGCTGGAACTGGAGCGGACCGTCCCGCGGTCGGCCGGAGAGAGGCCACCGGACAAGGTAGATGAAGGCTTGGCGATGGCGGAACATGACTTCTGGGTGCGGGATCACCTGATCCGAGGATACCAGCATTGCGACGAGACGACCGATGAGCTCAGGCTGCACCGGAGTCTTCAGCCCTTCGCGACCCTCACGGAGGCTGACAAGTTGCTCGACGAAGCGATCGTGCGGGCGATGCACTCGGTCTTGGACGAGATGGGATATCGGCTGGTGCCCGGGGTGCCTCCTGAGCCCTGCGGAGGTGATTGAGCAGGAAAGACCCGACCCAGTGAAATCGCGGCGGTCAGACTCCCTGGAAGCTGGCGGGACGAGCCGCAAGCGCATCCTCACCATCGATGGGGGTGGCATCCGTGGGGTGTTCGCGATCGAGATCCTGGTGCGGATGGAGGAGCTGCTGCGGGAGCACCACCGGAATCCCGAACTGGTTCTGGCCGATCACTTCGATTTCATCGCCGGGACCAGCACCGGCGCGATCATTGCGACCTTTCTCTCGTGGGGTGACTCGGCGGTTCACATTCGGGAAATGTATGCCGAGATCGGGCCGCGGATGTTTGCGAGGCCCTCGTTGCTGAAGCGGCGGAAGGCCCTCTACTCCGCGCAGGCACTTTCGGAATTCCTGCGCGGCTATTTCAGCGAGGACGACCAGGGCGAAGTGCCGGCGCTGCTCGGCACCGAGAAGCTGCGGACCCTGCTGATGGTGGTGATGAGGAATGCCGACTCGGGGTCGGCCTGGCCGGTGACCAACAATCCGCGGGCGAAGTTCAACCAGCGGGACCTGCCCGACTGCAATCTCGACATTCCGCTGTGGCAGCTCGTAAGGGCGAGCAGCGCCCTGCCGGTGTTCTTCCCGCCCGAGAAGGTCGTGCTCGGTGGCACCGAGTTCACCTTCGTTGATGGAGGCGTCACCGCCTACGCGAATCCGTCGGTGATCGCCTTTCTTACCGCCACGCTGCCCTGCTACCGGGTCGGATGGCCCTGCGGAACGGACCGCCTGAGGGTGGTCTCGGTGGGGACGGGTCGGGCGAAGAGTTCGACCGGCCCGGGCCGCCGGGATCGGCTGGGCATCCTGCAGGACGCGGTGAACCTGCCGATCGAGCTGACGGAGTCGATCAACACCGAACAAGACCTGATCTGCCGGGTGCTTGGGCAGTGCGAGTTCGGGGATCCGATCGACATGGAACTCGGAGATCTTGCCGGCCCCGGCGTGCTCGCCGACGGCGAGAAGAAGTTCGCCTACGTGCGCTACAATCAGGTCTTCAACCGGCAAGAGGTGGCGGCGGCCGAGAGCGAATTCGCCGGGCGCTTCCGGCCGGACAACTTCGCGATGATCCCGTGGCTGCAGCGCGCCGGCGCGGCGTATGCGCAGCACCACGTCCGGCTGGAGCATTTGTTGTGAGGGCTCCGCCCAAAGCAGCCACCGGGTACCTTCGATTCCACGCCCCCGCCCGACATGCCGCTCGCCGGGTCCGAGTGGATGGTGGTAGAGTCAGCCGTTCGTCGGGATGAAAACCAAATGGTCGAGGATCACGGCTGCGGCGTGGCTGGCGTGGGCCGCGCCGCTCGCCGCGCAGACGCCCGGCATTTCCCTGACCTCCGTGCCGGTGATGGGTTCCCCTGCCGACCTCTCGGGTGTCGTCAGCGAGGTCACGCCGGCGGACTTCCGGGTCGCGGTTTATCTCTTCGTGCAGGGGTGGTGGACCAAACCCACCGATGCCGCGCCGCTGACGGTCATCCAGAACGACGGCACCTGGTCCTGCGACATCACCACCGGTGGTGCGGATGCGTATGCCACGAAGATCGCGGCGTTTCTCGTGCCCCAGAGCTACACGCCGCCGCTGGCGCATGGACTGGCGGTGCTTCCCGAGGAATTGGAGACGAACTCGGTGGCCAGCGTCATCACCGAGCGCGGCAGTCCGAATGCCTTTCACTGGTGCGGCTACGACTGGGACGTGAAAAACTCCGGTGGCTACCTGTTCGGGCCGGGGCCGAATCGATTCACCGACAGCACCGACAACGTCTGGGTGGATGCAACTGGTCGCTTGCACCTGCGCATCACCTTCCGCGACGGCCAGTGGCTTTGCCCGGAGGTCGTCTCAAGTCGCGCCTTCGGTTACGGCAGCTACCGCTTCTTCCTCGATTCCGCCGTGGACGATCTCGATCCCAATGTCGTGCTCGGGCTTTTCACCTACGACCACGATCCCACCACCACCGGCGGTCATCGTGAGATTGATGTCGAGTTTTCACGCTGGGGCAATGCCGCAGACTCGACCAATGCCCAGTTTGTCGTCCAGCCCTACATCCTTTCCGGCAATCTCACACGCTGGAGCGTTCCCGCCACTGCCCCCACCACCCACAGCTTCACCTGGTCGGCGGGTCGCGTGGACTACGTCAGCCACAACGGAACCTTCGCACCGCCGCCCGCGTCCATTCCTCAGATCGCCACCTGGAGCAACACAAGTGCCAGCGTACCCACTCCCGGCGACGAGCGCGTCCGCATGAACCTCTGGCTCTTCAACGGCACGTCTCCCTCCGATGGGCAGGAGGTCGAGGTCGTCATCAGCCGCTTTGCGTTTATCCCGTTGGAGCCGATGGCTCCACGCGTGCGCGCGGTATCCCTCGATGTCGCGGGGATCTTCCATCTCCAGCTCACCGGCGACCCCCAGCTCTGGTATCGTTTGGAACGCTCCGATGATCTCAAAGAATGGGATTTGGTCTCCACGACGATCGCACCCGAGCAGGACTTTGAACTGACGGATACCAGTGCGGCTTCGGCAACGCGGAGGTTTTACCGAGTGGCCGTGGTGCCGGGCCAGTGATGAGGCTTACGAGTCGGCTCAGGGAATTCAACTGCTGAGAGGGATTCGGTTGTCGAATAGGCATCAGATCCGGACTCCAGTGAACTGGAGAACGTTCATACGCAAGCAAGCGACTTTTCCACTTCTTCGAGGGTCACTCGGCGGTTGCCGTGATACAGCTTGAGGATGCAAACTTGACCGTTTTGTTGGGTGACGACGGCGGTGCCATCGGGGAACAGCAAGGGCGCTTCTGAATCGGATTCCGCATTCCAAGCAGCAAGCGGGGATGGGGTATTCTTGTGGCGAAGATGTGCCGATCGCTTGGAGGAAATGGCATGAAAATCTCCAGCAACCGCATCAGGGGACTCCTTTAAGAATCGAGCATGGAGCCATTCGGGATGAAGGTTGGCGGCATCAGCTTGTGCAACGATCTCCAGGCACTCACCGCTCTGCCCGTTCCACAAGCGCAGCCTCTTATCCCACGACCAAGAGAGAATCCGGCCGTCAGCCAGCTCCCGCGCGCCCCGGACCCCAGAGGAATGC
>NZ_JBISBU010000044.1:0-46859 GCF_044385805.1 Haloferula sp. A504 | reverse complement strand
ATGTATTGCGCCATGCCAAAAACTACCCGCCAAGGCCTCATCCAAAAAGCTCCGCGTTTCCCGACAGCCTCTCAAGCTCGCGGTCCGTACGGGGCCGATTCTGTGAGTTCTTCAGGCCGGAGTAGTACGGAATTCCACGGCCCGCTGGCGCAGGTGGCGACGGAGCATCAGCAGGAACCAGGTCATGAGGACGAACACCGCATCCGAGACCGGCCAGTAGTTCGGGTGGATGTAGTAGGTCCCGAGGATCGAGTCACTCCACGGCTGCAGCCATGCGATGCCGCCGCTGAGGGCGTCGCAGGCGAGGTGGAGCACGCCGCCCAGCCAGCAGGCCAGCGCGACCCGCAGGCGGTTGCCCTTGGGAAAGAGGGTGGAGACGAGTGCCGCCATCGGCAGCAGCGCGATGGTGAATGCCAGCGTGTGCGACCAACTGCTGTAACGCGCTTCCAGCGAAAGGTGGGGCGTGCAGAGGTCGGGCAGGGCTCCAAAGAAGCCGATGGTCGCGATCGACCAGGCGGGAAACCCTTCGCCGCGGCCGGATGCCAGGCGCGCGCCGTCGATGCAGAGGGCGGTGACGACGGGGAGCAGCGTGTGGGTGCCGATGAACATGAATTCAATCCTTCCAGCGATAATGCCCGGTGAGCTTGAACTCGAAAAGCCGGTTCTCCTCGCGGGTGCCGCGGCCGATGTTGTGGATGACCAACGGGGTGCCGTCGCCGGCCTTCTGGTTGCTGACGATCATGATGTGGGGCAGGTGGGGCGGCACGGTGCAGGTGACGAGGTCGCCGGGGCGGTAGTCCCCGGCCTTCTTGCTGACCGGCAGGGTCATTCCCCGCCGCTTGAAGAAGGTTTTCAGGTTCGGCACGCGGCGATGGTCGATGTTGCGGTCGGTGCGGCTGAGGCCCCAGTTCTTCGGATACTTCGAAAAGTTCGCCCGCATGTCCTCGTGGACGAGCCTCTGGAGGTCGGCATCCAGCGCCTCGCGCAGCGCGCGGATCACCACATCGGTACAGACGCCGCGGTCCATTTCCACGTCGCCGCCGGGATATTTCATCGCGGCGTAGGCCGGGTCGTAGCGGGTGGTCACGCCGATCTGGCTGCGGGCGGCCGTGACGATTCTCTCCCCGGTTCCGGCCAGGGAGGGGAGGGTGAGAATGGCGAAGATCAGGAAACGCATCAGAACAAGGAGCGCTGCCCGGACACGAGTGCGTCAAAGAACTTCGGCAACCGCTTCTTGAGCCTGAAGAATCCGGCCGTGGCGTGAGGCCACAGCTGGCGGTCCCAATCGGAGACGAAATGGTGGACGGGGACGCCCGGGTCGAATCCGGCGAAGAGGTCACGCCATGGTCCGACGGTGGGGCGGGTCATGATGATGGCGTCCAGCTTCTCGCGCGTGGCCCAGTCGCGCACGGACTCGGAGAGCCTGCCCCTGAGGCGCGGGCCTCCGGTGCGGGAAAGGGCGTCGTCGAGGGCGCCGCGATGGAAATCGACGACCTTTTCCGAAGGATCACCGAGGACACGGGAATCCTCGGGAAACCAACCGGCGGTGCTTTCGACCTGCGGCATGCCGATCGGAGTGAGATCGTCCGGGATGAGAAGCTGGCCGAGGCGAGCCCCGGGTCGCGGGTTCTCCGGAAAATCGAGGTCCCGGCGCTCGAACTCGCCGTCGGGCGGCAGCGCGGGAGCGGATTCGTCGAGCTGGCCCGCGGGATCAAATCGTCCCCCGGTGAATCTTTTGATGTTCGAGGCGCGGGCGAGGTAGTGTTTTCCCGTGGTGTGAAGTCCGGCGACCCAGCGCCACGACAGGGTGTTGGACGCCGGATCGCCGTCGAGCAGGTGCCGCAGGAAGAAGTCCGCGCCCATTTGCCACGGCAGGCGCAGGGTGAAGATCCAGATGCCGGCGAACCACATGCGGGCGTGGTTGTGGAGATAGCCGGTTTCGATGAGCTCCCGGACCCAGAAGTCGAAGCACTCGATGCCGGTCTCTCCCCGGATCGCGCGTTCGTGTTCCGGCGAATGCTCCCGCTGCTCGAGATCCAAGCGGTAGCGGCTCCAGACTTCAGGTCGCATCTCGAGCCAGCCCTTCCAATAGGTCCGCCACGCGACCTCCTGGAGAAACTTGTCGACGGTGCTGCGGGCGAAACGCTCGAGGACGGCAAGGCAGACCTCTTTCTCGGTGACGAGACGCGTGCGCAGGTAGGGCGAAAGGGTGGACACGTTCGACCGATCGTCGGGACCGAAGTCGAAGTTGCGGCGGCCGGCGTATTTTCCCGCATCGGGGACGAAGGCCGTAAGTCGCCGGAGAGCGGCCTCGCGCGTGGGTTCGGGCCGATTCATAACTCCACCGGGGCGGGCCGCAACGCGACGAGTCCGTCGAGCCACGGTCCGGGGATGCCGTTGGCGGCGGCGAGCAGTGAGCCGACGACGGCGCCGCGGTGGCAGTTGTCGCCGCCGACGAGGGCATTGGCCCGGATGCCGCCCTCGAAATCATCGTGGTATTTCCAGGCGAGGAAGAGCGAGGCCGGCATGGACTGGTCGATGTAGCAGGCCGGGCTGAAGCGCTGGCCGACCACGTGGTCATCGGGCTGGGTCGCCCACTTGGCCGCCTTGGTGGTGGAAAGCCAGTCGCCGGCTTCGTCGCGGATCGCGTCGCGCAGGGGCGTGCCACCGGCAACGCGGTCGAGCAGGCGTACGAGGGTGTCTGCCGCGCGCAGGACGTTGGCGTGGGCATGGGTCAGGCCGACGTGCTCCTTGATGGTGCGGCGGCGGGTCTCGAGATCCTCGCCGGAAAGCACAAGATTGAGAGCGGGGACCAGCGCGAGCCCGCCGATGTGTTCGTCGCGGATCGAGCACTTGCGGGGCGGCTTGCCCTGGGCGAGTCGCTCGAAGAACCCGCGATGGTATTCCTCGACGTAGGTGTCGCCATGCCAACCGGGTGTGCGCATGACCTCGATGTAGCGCTCGAGCCAGGCATCGGGGTTGTAGCCGCCTCGCTGGCGCCACCAGCGGACCAGTTCGGCGGCGAGCTTGAAGTTCACCGTGTTCTCGCCGGCCTGGAGGAACTGGTGGTAGTGGACGCCGCGCCGGCCCCAATATTGGGCTTGGTCGTGGAGGATGTCGGCCTGGTCGTTCAGCGGTTCGTAGCGCGAGCGCCAGAGGATGGAGTCCGGGTGCGGGTTCCGCGGTGCCGCGTAGGCCGGGAGTTCTCCGTAGTCGCGGCGCAGCGCCTCCCGGTCGTAGTACCAGTGGGCCGGCATCGCCAGTGCATCGGCCACCAGCGAGCCGTGGTAGGCGTTTTCGAAAGTCGGGTTCATGCGCGACCGTCGGACGGCCCGGGGATCGCGCAAGCGGCTTAGATGGTGCCAAGTACCTCGCCGAAGACCGTCAGCGTGTCGTCGAGGTCCGCCTCGGTGTGGGCCAGCGAGAGGAAGCCGGTCTCGTAGGGGCTGGGTGCGAGGTAGATGCCCTTGTCGAGGCAGCCCCAGAAGAACTTCCGGAAGAACTCCATGTCCTGCTTCATCACGTCGTCGACGTTGATGATCTCGCGGTCGGTGAAAAACAGGCAGAACATCGAGCCGACGCGGTTGAGGCGATGCGGTACACCCATTTCGGAGAGCAGGGTGCGCAGGCCGCTCTCGAAATGGGACCCGAGTTGTTCGAGGCGATCGTAGCCGTTGGGCGAGGATGCCGATTCGGAGATCGGCGGTCCTGCCAGGGCCTTGAGCTGGGCGAGGCCGGCGGCCATGGCCAGCGGGTTGCCGGAAAGGGTGCCGGCCTGATAGACCGGACCATCCGGGGCGAGCATGTCCATGACCTCCGCACGTCCGCCGAAGGCGCCGACCGGCAGACCGCCGCCGATGACCTTGCCGAAGCACGAGAGGTCGGGCGTGATGCCCTCCAGGCCCTGCACCCCGGCCTTGCCGAGGCGGAAGCCGGTCATCACCTCGTCGAAGATCAGCAGCGCTCCATGTTTTCTGGTGACGCTGGCGAGCAGGTCGAGGTAGCCCGGTTTCGGCAGGACAAATCCGGCATTGGCGGGGTAGGACTCGACGATGATGGCGGCGATCTGTTCACCCTTTTCGGCGAAGATCGCCTCAAGGGCCTCGGGCTTGTTGTAGGGGAGGACGATCGTGTTCCTGGCAAAATCGGCGGGTACTCCGGCGGAATCGGGCTCGCCATGGGTCAGTGCGCCGGATCCGGCCGCCACCAACAGCGAGTCGCTGTGGCCATGATAGCAGCCGTCGAACTTCACGATCAGGTCCCGCTTGGTGAAGCCGCGGGCGAGGCGGATCGCCGACATCGTCGCCTCGGTGCCCGAGTTGCACATGCGGACCTTCTCCACAGACGGCACCCAGTCGGTGACGGTGCGGGCCATCTCGACCTCGAAGGGATTCGGGATGCCGAAGGAAATGCCGTCCTTGGCGACCTCGTGAATGGTGTTGGTGACCACCGTCGGCGCGTGGCCGAGGATGTTCGGTCCCCACGAGCCGATGTAGTCGATGTAGGTCTTGCCGTCGATGTCATCGATCCGGCTGCCCTTGGCACGGCGGACGAAGAACGGCTCGCCGCCGACATTGCGGAAGGCGCGGACGGGAGAATTCACCCCGCCGGGGATCATGGATTTGGCGGTCGCGAAGAGCTTCTGGGAAAGGGGGCCTGCGGACATGCGGTGACCATGCACGCCCGATCGGGATTCGCCAAGACCCGCAGCTCAACACTTGCAGCCCCGCCGATCCCGGTTAGGGTGGACCCATCATGAGAAAAGCACTCTTCATTTCCTCGGCCCTCGCCATCTTCGCCCAGCTCAGCCCGGTCGCGGCCCATTGCCAGGTGCCCTGCGGCATTTATAATGACAACAACGTGATCGAGGCGATGCACACCGATTGGGTGACCATCGAGAAGGCCTCCAAGCAGATCGTCGAGCTTTCCAAGGATCCGGCGGCGAACGCCCACCAGTTGACCCGCTGGATCAACAACAAGGAATCGCACGCCCAGTCGCTTCAGGAAACCGTCCTCAACTACTTCCTGGCGCAGCGTCTCAAGTCCGACGACCCGTCCTACGTCGAGAAGCTGAAACTTTGCCATTCGGTGATCGTCACGGCCATGAAGTGCAAGCAGTCGACCGACCCGGCCAATGTCGACAAGCTCCACGACCTCCTGCACGAGTTCGAGGCCGCCTTCGGCACGAAGGAAAAGGAGTGAATGCCGCGGGCGCGCGGCACGTCTCTAAACCGGGCGGGACGCCGCCCATCATCCCCATGACCAAGCCGCTGCTCATCCTGTTCGCCCTGCCGCTGTTGGCGCTCGCCGACTCGCGACGCTCGTTGCTCGATTCGGATCCCGATGTGGTCTATCTCGACCAGCATCTTGAGAAGCCGATCGAGCTCCGGATCATCAAGGAAGCGCCGATTTTCTCGGACAAGGAAGGCAAGAGGCGTCTCGGCATGGTCACCAAGGACCAGAAGGTCGTGCTGGAAGCCATGACGGAGCGGGCCTACCGGGTGACCGCGCGGACCGGGGGCAATCCGGTGAAGGGCTGGGTCGCCCCCTGGGCGTTCGCCTCGAAGGATCCGAACTTTGTCGAAAACCTGAAAAAACTCTACGAGCGGCAGCTCGAGGTGGCCAAGCTGATCGAGGAGAACCGCGCGGCGATCGGGATGACCATCGACGAGGTGGCTCAAGCCCTCGGGAACCCGACCAAGACCAAGGTGCGTCAAACCGAGAAGGGCCGCAGCGGGTCGTGGGAGTTCATCGATTACGAGGAAGTGCCTCATTACACCTACATCCGCGATCCGATCACCGGGCGGACCTTCCGGCAGCTTTCCCATGTGACGCAGGAGGAGCGGGGGAAGATCCTGATCGAGTTCGAGGACGAGGTGGTGACGGCCATCGAACAGAGCGAGGACAACGGGCCGGGATCGGTGAAGGTGGTCGTGCCTCCGGTGGTGTTCTTCTGGTAGTGTCCTTGCCGCCCTTCGCCGACTCGTCCAGCCTCTGCCCATGCCTGAGGGGCTGCTGAAGGAAAAATTCGGGCATGCGGGTTTCCGCGAGGGCCAGAGGGAGGTGGTCGATGGCCTGCTCGCCGGTCGCTCGATGCTCGCCGTCTTCCCGACCGGGGGTGGCAAGTCGCTCTGCTACCAGCTCCCGGCCCTGATGATCGACGGCGTCACCCTGGTGGTTTCCCCCCTGATCGCGCTGATGAAGGATCAGGTCGATGCGTTGCGGGCCCGGGGGATCGGCGCGGCGCGGCTGGACTCGTCGCTGAGCCAGGAGGAATACGCGGCGGTGATGGACGGCCTGCGGGAGGGCTCCGTGAAGCTGCTCTACGTCGCCCCGGAGCGGCTGGCGAACGAAGGATTCCGCCAGCGCCTCGCACGGATGCAGATCGGCATGGTGGCGATCGACGAGGCCCACTGCATCTCGGAATGGGGGCACAACTTCCGGCCCGACTACCTGAAGTTGGCGAAGCTCTGCCGCGACCTGAAGGTGCCGCGGGTGCTGTGCCTCACCGCGACCGCGACGCCGTCGGTGGCGGCCGATGTCTGTCGCGAGTTCGGGATCGCCGAAAACGATCACATCCAGCTTTCCTTCCATCGCAGCAACCTCGACCTCCGCGTCTCGCCGGTGGCGGCTGCCGAACGCAACGAGTTGTTGCTGGAAAGGATCGGCGGCATTGAGGGTCCGGTGGTCGTCTACGTGACGCTCCAGCACACGGCGGAGTCGGTGGCGACCTTTCTCAAGCGGAAGGGACTGGCGGCCCAGGCCTACCACGCGGGAATGCCGGCCGAGTTCCGGGCCGGGGCTCAGGAACGTTTCATGGCCGGGGAAATCCGGATCATTGTCGCGACGATCGCCTTCGGCATGGGCATCGACAAGGCGGACATCCGGGCGGTCTTCCACTACAACCTGCCGAAGTCGCTGGAGAACTACTCGCAGGAAACCGGCCGGGCCGGACGCGACGGCAAGGAGTCGGTCTGCGAGATGCTGGCCTGCGGTGATGACCTGGTGACGCTGGAGAATTTCATCTACGGCGACACGCCGACGCCGCGGGCGGTGCGGAACCTGGTCGATCACGTGCTGCGGCTCGGGCGGGAGTTCGATGTCTCGGTGTACGAACTTTCGACCGTCAACGACATCCGCCCGCTGGTGGTGACGACTCTTCTGACCTACCTCGAGTTGGAGGGGGTGATCGAGGCGACGCGGCCCTTCTACGCCAGTTACTCGGTGCGCCTGATCCGCGATTTCGAACGGGTCCTCGCTGGTTACGATTCCCGTCGCAAGTCCTTCCTCAGGAAAATCTTCGCGGCGGCGAAGGAGGGTCGCAGCTGGCTGACCTTTGAAGTCGACCGGGTGGCGATGGAAACCGGCGAGACCCGCGAGCGGATCATCGCGGCGCTGGTTCACCTCGAGGAGGCGGGCGATGTCGCCCTCAAGAAGGGGGGTGTTCGTCAGGGGTATAGGCTTCTGGATGAAGCCGTGGATTTGAAGGAGATCGCCCGCCGTCTCGACGAGAGGTTCCGTCAGCGCGAGCAGGCCGATCTGGACCGGCTCGGCCAGGTGGTGGCGCTGGCGCAGGGCGATGGCTGCCTGACGAATTTCGTCACCACGCACTTCGGCGAGGAGATCGGCGAGTGCGGACACTGTGATCGTTGCCGGGGGCGGGTGCCCGAACCCCTCCCTCGCCGCGAGTTTCCCGATCCGAGCGACGACGATCTGACGATGATCCAATCGCTGCGGGACGAGAAGCACGCCGCGCTCAGCTCACCGCGGCAGCTTGCGCGCTTCCTGTGCGGCATCCGCAGCCCGGCCGCCGGTCGCGCGCGGCTGACGCGCCACGACGCCTTTGCCCTGCTCGAGCACCTGCCCTTCGAGCGGGTGCTGGCGTTAGTGGAGGAGGGGGTTTGAGGACTTTCAGGCCCCGCCATGGAAACGTCGTTTCAACGCGAAGGACACGTGGACCAGCGCGATTAGGGCCGGGACCTCGATCAGGGGGCCGACGACGGCGGCGAAGGCGATGCCGGAGTCGATGCCGAAGACCGCGATGGCCACGGCGATGGCCAACTCGAAGTTGTTGCCCGCCGAGGTGAAGGCGACGCTGGCGGTGCGCGGGTAGTCGGCACCCATTTTGGCGGCCATGGCGAAGCTCACCAGGAACATGACCGCGAAGTAGATCACCAGCGGGATGGCGATGCGCAGGACGTCGAGGGGAAGCTCGACGATGGCGTCGCCCTTGTAGGTGAACATCACCACGATGGTGAACAGCAGGGCGATCAGGGTCAGCGGCGAGATGCGGGGAATGAATTTCTCTTCATACCATTCAACGCCCTTCCAGCGGGTCAGCCAGAAGCGGCTGAGCATGCCGGCGAAGAACGGGATGCCGAGGTAGATCATCACCGAGGTGAAGATGTCGCTCATGGCGATCTCGACTACCACTCCTTCGAGCCCGACCAGGGGCGGCAGCACGGTGATGAACAGCCACGCGTAGGCGCCGTAGAAGAGGATCTGGGCGATGCTGTTGAGGGCCACCAGCCCGGCCGCGTATTCGGATGAACCTTTCGCGAGATCGTTCCACACCAGCACCATGGCGATGCAGCGGGCAAGACCGACGAGGATGAGCCCGACCATGTAGTCCGGTTGGTCGCGCAGGAGGAGGATCGCCAGCACCCACATCAGCACCGGACCGATGATCCAGTTCTGGACCAGCGACAGGCCGAGGATGCGCGGGTTGGCAAAAACGCGCGGCAACTCGCCGTAGCGCACCTTGGCCAGCGGCGGATACATCATGACGATCAGGCCGATCGCCAGCGGGATGTTGGTGGTGCCGACCGTGAAGGGCGCGAAGAAGGCCTCGGGGTCGCTGATGAGGAAACGGCCGACGAGAATGCCGATGGCCATGGCGGCGAAGATCCAGACCGTCAGGTAACGGTCGAGAAAGGACATGCGGGAGGCGACGTGTTCCGACATGGGAGTCAGCGCTGGTCGAGTCGGCCGTCGGCGTAGGCGGTGAAGACCGCCAGGATTTCATCGCGCACGCGGCGGAAGACGGCCATTTGTTGCTCTTCGTCGCCCTCGGCGTGGGCCGGATCGTCAAAGGGATAGTGGTGACGGTTGGCCTGTCCGGGAAAGGTCGGGCAGGCCTGGTCGGCATTGCCACAGACCGTGATCACGGTCTCCACATCCCGGTCGAGGAAGGTGTCGAGGTGCTTGGAGCTGTGGCTGGAGATGTCGATGCCGATTTCGCCGAGCGCCTTGATGGCGAGCGGGTGGACGTAGCCGGCGGGGTTGGAGCCGGCCGAGGCGACCTCGAAACCGGGTCCGAGCGCCTTTTGCAGGATGCCCTCGGCCATGTGCGAGCGGCAGGAGTTTCCAGTGCAGAGAACCAAGATCATCTCAGATTTCGGATTTGGGATTGCGGATTGGGTTCAACAGCAGCCGCTGGCGGGATTGCAGGCTTGCTGGCCGGGGAGGGCGGGCAGTGAGAAGTCTGGCAGGCAGATGTCCTTGGCGAGGCAGTCGGTGTGTTTGAACTCGGTGTGGAAGTGCAGTTCTGCGTCGGTCACGTCGCAGCGGGTGATCGGAAGCTGCGTCAGCACCGGGGCCTCGTGTTCGATTTCCACCGGAAGCGCGGTCGATGGCAGCAGGCCGTCGGCGCGGTCGAAGATCGAGAGCAACTTCGACGCGAGCAGGCGGTGATCGGTGTCGTCGGCGATCCAGAGCTGCAGGAGGCACGACTCGGTGGTGTGACGCTTGCCGCCGCAGTCGATGAAGGACTTGGCCGCATGGCCGACTTCGGTGACGTGGAAGTGCGGCGGCACCTCGGACCCGTCCGAGAGGCGGAAGACGATGCGGTGATCGGGATGATCCCGGAGGAGGTGGAGGAATTCGGAAACGGTCATGGTTCAGCAGCAGTTGGAATCGTCGCCCGCGAGGGAATCGATGCAGTGGAGGAATGTGGCGAGGCAGTCGCAGGCGAGGCGGTAGTGGACGTGCTGGCCGTGCTTCTCGCAGGCGACCCAGCCGGCCTCGCGCATCAGGGTGAGGTGCTTGGAGACGGTGGAAAGGTCGCCGCCGACCAGCGCCTGCAGTTCGGTCACGCAGCGTTCGCCCGAGGCGAGGGCCTCGGCGATCCGGAGCCGCGCCGGATGGGCAAGGGCCTTGATGACGGCGACGCGGCGGTCGGTGTTCAGCACACTCATTACTTGGCGAAATGACCAAGCTTGGCGTTTTTGTCAAATATGAATTGCCGACGGAGGCTTTCGGGCGGTCAGGGACAATCGAGTAAGCTGCTCGGCTTGAGCGATTTCGGTCGGCGAAAAAATGATTTGCTTATTTCGCTAAAAGACGAATAATTATCTCGTCTGCCCGGCACCGACACTCCACCCCGACACTCCACTCCATCCAGTCCGAGCCATGAAGCAAAGCTCCCTCCCGTCCCGGCGATCCCTCTCGCGCCAGGCCGAAGTCTTCAAGGCCCTCGGCCATGCCGGTCGCATGGCGATCGTTCACGCCCTGAAGGAGGGGCCGGTCTGCGCCTGTGAACTTGCCGCGGTGGCTGGTTGCTCGAACTCCACCACCTCGCGTCACCTTTCGGTCCTCCGCCATGCGGGAGTGATCGAAGACGAGCGCCGGGGCCAGCAGATCTTCTACCATCTCGCATTCCCCTGCGTTCTGAGCTTTGCCGACTGCATCAACAAGGTCGATGCCGGCGAGGAACGCGTCACCCTCTGCGAGGCCTGCGCCACCTGATTTCCGGAACCAAGTCTCACGCCAGACACCGCCACACACATTATTTCGCCATTACGCCAATCTTCGATTAACACAGGATTCCTGATCTGGATCGAGCAAGTCCGCCCGGTCGCCATTCCAACCCGGACACCGTGATGAAAAAGTCATTCAATCGCCGTCATTTCCTCGCCGCCGCCGGATCCGCGACGGTGGTTGCCGCTCCTGCGGCATTCGCAGCGCCCACCCCTGGCAAGTCCCTGAAGATCATCGGAATCTCATGCAGCCCGCGCCAGGGAATGACCACGGCGGCCGCCGTGCAGGAGGCCTTGGACGCCGCCAAGGGCGTTGACCCCCGCATCGAGACCGAGCTCATCGATCTCGGTGGATTGTCGATCGCCGGATGGTCGCCCAAGCCGCCCGAGGACGACTTCGTCGCGATCCTGCCGAAGCTGCAGGACCCCGCGGTGGCCGGTTTGATCGTCGGCTCGCCTTCCTACTTCCGTGGCTTCAGTTCGCTGTGCAAGGCCTTCATCGAACGCTGTGCGCCGCTGCGCGAGCCGCGGATGCTGCTCGATGGCAAACCGGTCGGGGCGATCGCCACCGGTGGCTTCCGCAACGGCGGCCAGGAGCGGGTCATCGACGAGATCCACACCGCGATGATGTGCTTCGGCATGGTGCCCGTCGGCGGTCGCCCGCCCGCCTTCATGGGCGGCACCCTGGTGAGCGCCGACGACCGGATCGACGGCGATGAACTCGGCCTGACCACCGCCCGCAACACCGGCGCGCGGGTGGCGGACTTCGCCCTGCTGCGGCCCGGCGCGGGCGGCAAGCAGTGACTGCGATGAAGAGCGATACGCTCATGGCTGAAAACTCCCGATGACAACCCTCTCCGAACGCCGCAGCGAATGGTGCCGGGCTGCGGTCCTGGCGGGAGCGTTTTTGGCGATCTGGTGGATGCCGCTGGAGTCGCCGCGTTTCCATGCCGGACTCGGCGAGGCCCTGGAACTGACCCGCTGGTATGCGCGGGAGCACGTGGTGCTGTGCCTGCTGCCGGCCTTTTTCATCGCCGGGGCCATCGCCGCGTTCGTCAGCCAGGGTTCGGTGATGAAATACCTCGGTGCCGGGGCGAACCGCGTCGCCGCCTACGGCGTGGCGTCGGTCGCGGGCACCATCCTGGCGGTCTGCTCGTGCACCGTACTACCGCTTTTCGCCGGCATCCACCGGATGGGCGCCGGACTCGGACCGGCGACCGCCTTTCTTTACTCCGGTCCGGCGATCAGCGCGCTGGCGATCGTGATGAGCGCCAAGGTGCTGGGCGTGGAAATGGGGCTGGCCCGCGGCATCGGGGCGGTCGTCTTCGCGATCGTGATCGGTCTGCTGATGGCGTGGATCTTCCGCCGCAGCGAGCGCGAGCGGGACCAGGCATCGATGCAGCTGCCCGACGCCGAGCCGAGCCGACCGCTGTGGCAGAACGCGCTGTTTTTCGCGGCAATGGTTTCGATTCTGGTCTTCGCCAACTGGGGCGATTCCGAGCAGGCCTTCTTCGCGACGGTGTTCCGTTGGAAATGGTGGATCGTGGCGGTCTCGGCAGCCGGGCTGGCGCTGATGCTCGCCGGGTGGTTCGGGGTCCGCCGCGGACGACTCGTGCTGGTCGGGCTGGCGGTCGCCGCGGGCTGGGCGGTCCGGCCGGAGCAGCCGCTGCTGTCCTTCTCGATCGGGCTGGGCGGGCTGGTCTGGCTCACCGCCGGGGCCCCGGGCGAGGCCGGCGAATGGTGGCGGCAGACGTGGAGCTTCACCAAGCAGGTCATGCCCCTGCTGCTCGGCGGGGTGTTTGTCGCCGGTCTGCTGCTGGGCCGGCCCGGTCACGAAGGTTGGATCCCCTCGGAGTGGATCGAGTCCGCGCTCGGCGGCAACGGGCCGCTGGCGACCTTCGCCGCCTCCTTTGCCGGGGCGCTCATGTATTTCGCCACCCTCACCGAGATCCCGATCGTCGAGGGCCTTCAGGGTTCCGGCATGGGCAATGGCCCGGCACTGGCCCTGCTGCTCGCCGGTCCCGCGCTCAGCCTGCCGAACATGCTCGTCATCCGCACCGTCATCGGCACCCGCAAGACGCTCACCTACGTCGCGCTCGTCGTCATCTTCAGCACCCTCGCCGGACTGCTGCTCGGCCAGCTGCTTCCTTCCTGAAACCACCAACCTAACAGACATGAAGAAACTGACCATCCTCGGAGCCGGCTGCACCAAGTGCAATCAACTCGCCGAAGCCACCCGAACCGCCGCCGACGCCTGCGGCATCGACTACGAGATCGAGAAGGTGACCGACTTCCTCAAGTTCGCTGACTACGGCGTGATGATCACCCCGGCGCTCGTTATCGATGGCGAGGTGAAGGTTTCCGGCAAGGTGCCGTCGGTGGCGGATCTGCAGAACTTGATCGGAAAGGAGGCGTCATGAAGGGCAGGCTCGTCATCCGGATCGTCCTCTTCGCGATCGTCGCCGCCGGGATCGGGCGCTGGGCATGGGAGGAATTCGGCAGGGACGAACCCGCCGTTGTCGGCACCAGCCGTCCCGATGGGCTCACGGTTCTCGCCCTGCACGGCGACAAGCGCTGCCGCACCTGCATCCGCATCAGCGACCTGGCCCGCGAGGAAATCGGCAACCGCTTCGCCGCCGAGCTCGCCGACGGCCGCCTGCATTGGGAAAACGTCAACTACGAGCAGCCGGAGCATCGCGAGCTGGCGGAGCGCTACGGGCTGGTGAGTTCCACCATCGTCCTGAGTCGTTGGAAGGACGGCGCGGAGACCGACTGGAAGAAGCTCGATGAGGTCTGGGACCTCATCGGCGACGAGCCGGAATACCGTGAGTTCATCGCCACCCGCGTGGCGGCCATGCTCGAGACGCCGTGACCGCCGAGGAATCCATGCTGCTGGTCTCGGGCGGGGCCCTGTGGCTCGGGCTTCTCACGGCGGTGAGCCCGTGCCCGCTGGCGACCAATGTCGCGGCCATCAGCTACATGGCGCGCGACAGCCGGTCGCCGCTGCGCACGCTGGCCGCCGGGCTGTTGTATTCGCTCGGGCGCATGGTGGCCTACACTTTGGTCGGCGCGATCATCACCGGCGGCCTGCTCTCCGCCCCGGCGGTTTCGGGTTTCCTGCAGCGTCACCTCGGCCAGTTGATGGGACCCCTTCTGATCCTCACCGGCATGATCCTGCTTGGGCTGATCCCCGGGTTGCCGGGCATCGGCATGCGCGACGGGCCCTTGACCCGCCGCCTCGCCCAGGCCGGACCGGCCGGTGCCGCAGGGCTCGGATTTCTTTTCGCGCTCGCCTTCTGCCCGGTCTCCGCCGCGCTGTTTTTCGGCAGCCTGCTGCCGCTCGCGGTGAGGAATGAATCGATCTGGCTGCTGCCCGGCGTGTTCGGCTTCGGCTCGGCTGCACCGGTGGTCGTCTTCGTCGTGCTGCTCGCCTTCGCGCGCCGGGCCGCGGGGAAGGGCATCGAGCATCTCAAGTCCGCCGACCGCTGGCTGCTGCCGCTCAGCGGCTGGCTGCTGGTGGGCCTCGGCGTGTGGATGAGCGTGTCCGCGTGGCTTTGATACGGTTTCTGAGAGTCGACTTACGATTACAGATGACAGCAGATAGAACCGCCAAGACGCCAAGGCCGCAAAGTTGGGGGATCTGAAGACTCCAACGGTCGAGCTTGGCGTTCTTGGCGGTAAATCCGATATCTTCAGGTCATCGGATCCGAGGTCTTCTGGCGCCGCACCGGCAGGTTGAGCAGCGTGAAGAAGGCACGAGCCTTAATCCTCTCTTGCGGTCGGTAAGTTCGCCAAGTAGTCGACGATGTCCTGAAGGTTGTTGCAGTCCATCAGGGGGCCATCGGCGGGTGCATGTTCTCTCTGGATCGGAATCTGAAGAGCGTAGGGGTGAACGCCCCATACTTGAATCCAAACAGTGTCTTGCCCGCTGCTTTCGAAAACCTCATCCAACAACGCGAAAAACCGGTCTCTCGGGAGGCCTTTGTCGGCTGCGATAATCACTGAGAGGCTCTTGTCCGCCTCGGTGAGGAGCTTGAGACTCGTCCGATCGAGTTCCTCAAACTCCCAACTCCGGCTTTCGTCGGAAAGACGTCGAATGGCGGCGAGCTTTCCTTGCTTGTCGCTGATGACGTAGAGAGATGGCGAGGGAGCCTCGGGTGCATCAAGACGCGGAAAATGAGGGACCACGATCGAGCCGAACATCTTTTGGTAAGCCTCCTTTTCAGCAACGCTCAGCCGCTGCTCTGTTGGGTTGGACTGATGAGCGTTGTCGGTTGCTCGGTCTTTGCATGCCCACTGAGACCATACAAGCAGACTGGCGAAGGATGTCGTGAGTAGCCGCCAGGGCCTGATCGAGTTCATTCTCGTGTACGTTCGATGGACTTGCGGCGCTTCATGACCGGAAGGGTCAAAAGCGCGAAAAAGGCGAGGGCGAGGGCTTCGAGCCACAGGATGTAGAACGGGTGCGGGCCGAGGTGGTCGAGCAGGCTGGGGTTCAGCGGCTTGCCGGCGAGGAAACCGAAGTTGCTGTCGAGCAGCGCGTTGGCGGCGATGGCGACGACGACGTAGGCATTCAGCCAGGCGAAGGCCTTGAGCGGGCTTTTCCACCACGGGCGCTCGGCACGCCAGCCCATCACGACCGGGAGATAGAGGGCGGCGGCGATGACGGCGAAGTGAGCCGTGAAGAAGGCCAGGAAGGCCGGGTGGGGCCAGCCGATGTCGATCGCGGGCGTGGCGATGCCCTGGAGGGTGCCGGCCAGTCCCCAGAAGTAGGTCAGCAGGCAGAGGATGGGCTTGCGGGTGATCAGGGCGAAGCCGCCGAGGAAGGCGGCGAGGTCGCAGAGGTGGAGCGGGAGATAGTTGTCGACGCTGATCTCGCGGCCGACGCGGGACCACGCCCAGGCGCCGAAGGCGGAGGCGGAAAGGCAGAGGAAGGCGAGGATGGCCCGGACAACGAGTTCGGTGCGACCGCCGCGCCGGCCGAGGACGAGGCACAGGGCGATGAGGCCGAAGCCGACCGCCACCGCGACGCCGTGCTGGGCGGTGAACGGAGCGAAGGCAGGGTCGGGCATCGAACGCAGGCTGAAGTTCCAAGTGGAAAGTTCCAAGTGCCAATGGGGGCGGCGCGGTCAGAACATAAGTAACACTTTTGGCTCAGAACATGGGTAACACTCTTGCGGGGTAGGGTTACAGGTTGGTGGCGGGATGGACCGCGAGCTTCGGCTCGCATGCGCCGCAAACCCGCTGCGAGCTGAAGCTCGCGGTCCGTTCCACCTTCGCGCTTGCCGGCGGGGCATCGGGATTTCCATGCTGCAGGGGTGAAGGGCAAGCGACAGGGGCGCGAGGCGCGGGAGAACCGCCATGTGAAGGCGGAGATCGCGGTGGCTTCGCGGAGCGAGGACGACCTGATGGCGATTCTCGACGGCGTGGAGGTTCCTTTCCTCCTGATCCTGGACTGCGTGCAGGACCCGCATAATCTCGGGGCCATCCTGCGCACGGCTGACGGGGCAGGGGTGCATGCGGTGGTGGCTCCGAAGGACAAGCAGGTGGGGATCACCGAGACGGTGCGGCGGATCTCGGTCGGCGCGGCGGATCACGTGCCCTTCGTGCAGGTGACGAATCTTTCCCGGACGATGGAGCGGCTGAAGCAGGCCGGTGTTTGGTTTGTCGGCACCTCGGACCGGGCGGACAAGTCGCTCTACGAACTCGACCTGAAGGGGCCGCTGGCTCTGGTGCTCGGGGCCGAGGAAAAGGGCATGAGGAGACTGACCGAGGAGAATTGTGACTTCCTCGCGCGGCTGCCGATGGCCGGGCGCGTGGAGTGTCTCAACGTCTCGGTTTCGGCCGGAGTCTGCCTCTACGAGGCGGTGCGACAACGGCAATGAAGGAGCCGGTTCGCATCCTTTCCGACCTGCATCTCGGACATGCCGCGTCGCGGGTTGAGGAGGTCGAGGGGCTGCGCCCGCTGATCGCCGGGGCCGGCACGGTGGTCTTCAATGGCGACACCTGGCAGGAGTTGGCGACCGGCCAACGACCCCGGGCGGAGCGTCTGCTCGCCGATCTCAGGGCGCTTTGCGGGGAGGAGGGGGTCGAAACGGTTTTCCTTTCCGGCAACCATGATCCCGGCTGGCCGGGCAAGGGTTGGATTGAATTGGCGGACGGTCGCATCGTCGTGACCCACGGCGACGCGGTCTTGTGGGCCGGGTCGCCATGGAGTCGCGAGGCCTTTGAGCGCGAGGCGGAGGTGCGGCGGCTGTGGGAGGAGCATCATCAAGCCTCCGAGGATGCGGGGGAGCGCCTGCAGTTGGCGCGGGCGATTGCCAGAGCCCTGAAGGCGGCATCCTACCCCAAGGGACGCTCGTTGCTGCGACGGGTCCTGGATGCGGTGAATCCGCCGCGTCGGGCATGGGAGATTCTCAGCGTGTGGTTTAGTCATTTCAAAGCGACCGCGGGTTTTGCCCGGCGCTATTTCCCCGAGGCGGAGATCATTGTCGCCGGGCATTTCCATTGGCCGGGAGTGCGGCGGGAGGACAGGTGCGAGGTCATCAACACCGGAGCCCATCTGAATCCTCATCCGGCCTGGTGGGTCGAGTGGCAGGATGGCTGGTTGCGCTGCGGACGCGTGACGAGCGGTCCGCCGTGGCGGATGGGCGAGGCTTCCGCCGTGTGGCACCTGCCGGATCAGCCGAGCAACAGTTGACCGATCAGTCCGAGCAGGAAGCCGGCGACCGCTCCGAGCGGGGGTGTCCAGTGGCGCTCGACTTTTGCCTGGGGGGCGATGTCCTGGAAGATCAGGTAGAGAATCCCGCCCGCGGCGAAGAGCATGATCGCTCCGATCACCTCGTCGTGACCGGCGAGGAAATGATAGCCGGCAAGGCCGCAAGCGGGGCCGAGCAGGGCCAGCAGCGAGAAGGTGGTGAGCAACTTGGAGGTCGGAGCACCGGCGCTGCGGATCTCGCGGAAGGCGTTGAAACCTTCGGGAAGATTCTGAAGCGCGATCAGGAGGGCGAGGACCAGGCCTGCCTGACCTCCGCCGGCCGCGGCAGCTCCGAGAGCCAGGGCTTCGGGGACGAAGTCGGAGAGCATCGCGGTGAGTTGGGAGGCCGGGCTGTTGTGGCGGGCGAGCAGGATGTCGAGACCCATGAAGGCAAGGCTTCCAAGAGCAAACCACAGGACGATCTGCCACACGGGGAGGGCTGCGGAGCCCTCGGGGACCAGCACCAGGGCGATGGCGGCGAGCAGGGCACCGCCGCCGAAGGCGATGATGAAATGGCGGAAGTCCTCCTCGAGCCAGCGCGGTTGAATCCGCTCCACCGAGGCCAGCAATCCGCCGAGCGGGATGGTGGCACCCGCCAACAGGGTGAGGAGGATGATTGCGAGGGGACTGTCCATCGGCCCGCAATCTAGGGCGGTTCCGGCAGGTCCTCAAAGCGCGAAACCTTCCAGAACCCCCGTGGGCCGGCGTACTCGACCGGGCAAGTCATGGGGCCGTTCTCCACCGCCCGTTCCCGAGCGATCTCGCGCCAGTCGCAGAGGTTGGTGCTGTGGTGGATCACGTAGTTCCAGCCGGTCTGTCCGGGGAAGTTGATGTTTCCGCCCACGGGGGAGACGGTTTCGAGAGCCGCCGCCACGGCGATGATCGGCTGCGCGGCCAGGGCATCGCGCCAGAGTTGGTAGTCCTGGATGTCGACCGCGTGGCTCGGGCCGTAGGCACTCTCGAGCTGTTCCATCATGTCGTGAAACGCCGGGACGTCGGGCCAGGTGCCCGGGATGTCGGCTTCGAGGCCGACCCGAACATTGGGCACGTTGGCCAGCTCCCAGCCCACCCCGCTGTCGATGTTGGAAAAGGTGTCCCGGTCGAAAGGCATCAGCGAGATGCCGGTCAGCGAGTCCGAGATGTCGTCGAACCACTGGTCGCGCTCGGCGGCGTCGGTCCAGCCGATGGAGCCGCCGGGATGGCTGTCGAACCACACCGGCAGGTCGGCATGGATGGGGAAATCCGGCATGCCGTTGTCGACGAACAACTGGCGGACGACCGTGTAGGTGTCCTTGAGAAGCAGCAGGTAGTCCCGCTGTTGGGCGTCGGTCAGCGAGCCCCACTCGCCCAGCGCCTGGGGTTCGATGTCGAGGTGCAGGGCGTCGAACTTCTCCGCCTCGGTGCGTCCCGGGGCGTTGTTGAAGTCGATGACCCGCTGCTGGACCTTGCCGAGGAAGGAGGAGTGATTCGCCGGAAAGATCCAGGAATTCTCCGACATGAGGAATTGCGACTGGATGCCGGCGGCCTGGAGCTTGGCGTTCCAGGCGGCGATGGTCGCAGGCTCGGAAACGGGCCGGTTGCTGTAGCTGCCGTAGATCCGCCGGATCGACCGGGCGCTGAAAAAGGCGATGGTCTGGTTCTCGAGCGTGTGGTTGCCGACGATGGCATCACTCCCCCACGGGCTGCCGCTTCCGGACTCCCGCCAGAACCACAATCCGCGGTGCTTGGCGGCCTCGAGTGGAGCGACAAGTGCCAGGCCCAGAAGGAGGAATGCAGATCGCATTCCGGCAGACTAACTCAATCCCGGGGGCGGTGTCGAGGAAGCATGGACGGACCGGCCGGAATGCCGGTTTCATCATCGGCGCTCCTTTTGGATCATCGGCTCAGGACCCACTGGATGTGGGGGGCGTAGAGGTGCGGTTCGAGGAGGAAGGAATCGTGGCCCTTGTCCGAGTGGACCGTGATGTGGGTGGCGTCGACCCCGGCTTCGTGCAGGTGGCCCACCAGTTCGGCCTGCTCTTCCGGATAAAAGCAGAAATCCGAGTCGATCGAGAACACGAGCCATTTCTGGTCGACGGCGCGGCAGCGTTCGAGCAGGTCGCCCGGGCTTGCCGCCCCGCCTTCCGCGGCCGCATCGAAGTGCGACCACATGTCGATGATCCGCAGGTAGGTGTTGGGGTCGAAGCGCTTCACGAACTTCTTTCCCTGGGCCAGCATGTAGCTCTGGAACTGGTCGCGCACGTCGTACCAGGCGAGCATTTCCTTTTCCGGCACCACCTCGCGGCGGGCGCGGCGCTCGAAGGCGTCGATGTGGACGAAGGTCTTGTGCGAGATCATCCGCGCCAGCGCCAGACCGTAGGCCGGGCGTCCGTTGTCGTAGTAGTCGCCGCCGTTGAAGAACGGGTCGTTCTCGATCGCGAGGATCTGCTCGAAGAGGATCAGGCGGTTGAGGACGGTGGTCTTGAAGCCGGAGGCGATCGAGATGACGTGACGGACGCGCTCCGGGTGCATGGTCGCGAGACTGAGCGCGACCAGCCCCCCGACCGAGGGGCCGACGACCGCGTGGAGGGCATCGATCCCGAGGTGGTCGAGCAGGCGGACGAGGAAGTCGACCTGGTCCGCGGCGGTGACGTGAGGGAAGGATCCGCCGTAGGGCTTGCCGGTGCGTGGGTCGGTCGAGCCGGGTCCGGTCGAGCCGTAGCAGCCGCCGAGGTAGTTGGCGCAGATGACGAACTGCTTGTCCGTGTCGAGCGCCCTGCCGGGGCCGATGGTGTTGCCCCACCAACCCTCGTGAAGCTCCGGCTGCCACAGATCTCCGACACCCGGAATCTCCGGGTTGTGGCCGGCGGCGTGATGGCTTCCGGACAGGGCGTGGAGGACGAGCACCGCGTTGGAGGCATCGGCGTTGAGCTTGCCCCAGGTTTCGTAGGCGATGGTGACCTCGGGCAGTTCTCCTCCGGAACGGAGCCTGAAGGGGCCGTCCTCCTTGAAGTTCACGAACTGGGTGGTGACGTCGGTCACGGGGCCGTGTGTCTAGGGATTGCCGGCCCGGGTGCCAAGCGCGGAAAGGTCGGACTCGGAGGGATTGATGCGGCGGCGCGATCGCCCTAGGCTTCCTCCGCGATGAAGGGATTCAAGGAGTGGCAGGTGGTGTGCGACGCGCTGGCGAGCGGACGGCAGGCGATCATTTTGAGGAAGGGGGGCATCCACGAGGGCCGCGAGGGGTTCTCCTTCGGGGCCGAGTCCTTTTTCCTGTTTCCGACCCGCTTCCACAACCAGGACCAGTTCGTGCGCGAGGGGAGGATCGATCCCCAGCCCGAGTGGGAGCCGGGCGAGGACGTGACGATCACCCATCACTGCCAGGCGATCTGGGCGAAGACGTTGACCGACTGGGACAAGGTGGCGGCTCTCGAGCCCTATCACATCTGGACCGAGGAAACCGTGCGCCAGCGATTCGATTGGGAGGGCAAGGGGATGGCCTCCGGCAGCATTCATGTCGCCCTCGTGCTGGTGAGGCGGTTGCCGGTGCCGTGGGTGTTTCCCTATGAGAAAAAATACGGCGGATGCCGTAGTTGGATCGACCTTCCGGAGCCGCCGGACGGCTGGGATCCGGAGGACGGGCGCGTGATGGGTGACGATGCCTTCGCGACCCTGGATGCCAGGGTGCTGGAGCTGATCAATTGAAACACGCTTTGCCCGGTGGCCCTGGAGGAGCAGCAGAAGGCGGGCTGGAAGCAGCGCTTCGGGGTCTATGGCGACGTCCCGACGCGCTTTCTGATGCGCGGGCTGGAGAGCGCTCCGTGGTTTGTCGAGCCGGTGCTGCTGGCGATGTGGACGGCGATCATCTTCGTCATCGCCGGCGAGCAGCGCCGCGCCGTTTTTGGCAACCTCCGGGCGCTCTTTCCCGGATGGTCGCGGCTGCGGGTCTCCTTCGGTGCCTATCGGGTGTTCTGGAATTTCGCGGCGACCTACGTCGACGCGCTACGTTGTGAAACGAAGACCGGCGACGTGGACTGGGTGATCGAGGGCCTCGACTCCTTCGAGAAGCTCTCAAGCTCCGGGAAAGGATGCCTGATCCTCACCGCCCACATGGGCAACTACGACATGGCGGCGCCGTTGTTCTCCTCGAGATTCGGTCGCACGGTTTATGCCGTCCGAGCTCCCGAGCGCGACCCCGAGTTGCAGCGGATCCGCGAGGCCGAGTTGAGGGAGAAGGAGCGGCAAAATCCGCAGTTCCGGTCGCTCTACAACATGGACGACGGGATGCTCGGGGTGGAGTTGGCGCGCCTGCTCGGCGAGGGCAAGGTCGTCGCGGTGCAGGGCGACCGGGTGATCTTCGAGGTCTCGGCGATGGAGGTCGATGTCGGGGACGGGTTGATGATGAAACTGCCGCGGGGGCCGCTGGTCCTGGCGCGGATCTCGAAGGCCGAGGTTTTCCCGCTGTTCATTCTGCGCGACGGCTGGCGGCGCTACCGGGTGCAGGTCTTTTCCCCGCTGGAACTGCCCCCCAGGAAACGAGGCCCCGGCGAGGATCCGGCGGTGAAGGTCTGGGCGGAAGCGATTCTCAAAGTCGTCCGGCCCCATTGGCCGCAGTGGTCGGTCTTCGAGCCGGTCTTTCGCCGGGAGAAAGGGGGCACGCAATGAGTCGCGAGACGGTGAAGGAGCGTGACAACCGGGCGGTGACGCCATGGTTCCGCGTCTGCGGCGGCCGGCTGAAGGAGCCGGCAGGCGACGCCGTGCGGGTCGCGGAGGTTGCCGCGCTGCACCGGGTCGAGTGGGTCGTGCTGGCCATTCTCGTGCCGGCCGTGCTCGCCGCGATGCTTTTCGATGGCTTGTGGCGGATCGGTGGTCCCTGGCTGGCGGGCCTCGGGCTGTTGCCGGCGCTTTTCGTCGGCCTCCAGGTGCTGTCCTTCGGGTTCGGGCGGCGTTCGCCCCGCGGTGCCTTCTGGTGCTGGGCGCTGGTGTTGGGGGTATGGTCGGCGTGGGCGATCGATTCCGATGGCTGGCTCACGCGTTCGGCGGGCTGGGTCTGGCTGGGTTTTCTGGGCCTCCAGGTCGTGGGGCTGCTGGGATGGGCGTGGAAGTCCGCCATGGCGGTCGCGGGCACCGCCGGACTCGTGCTCCGGACGGCCCTGGCGGTGGGGGTCCACCTCGTCATGGCGTGGATCTGGTGGCGGCACGGCTGGTACTGGGGATTGCTCTACGGTGCCGGTGTCGCCGGACTCTGGGCATCGGGGACGTTCCGGCCGGAGTCGCGGCTTTTCGGGCCGATGGCCACCCGGGTGCGGGGCAGGGGGGTGCTGCTGACGATCGACGATGGACCCGATGCCGAGGACACACGCGAATTTCTCGAGCAACTCGACCGCTTCGGAGCGAAGGCGGTGTTCTTCGTGATTGGCGAGAAAGTACGAGAGTTCCCGGAGTTGGCGCGGGAGATCGTGGCCCGCGGGCACGAGTTGGGGAACCACACGATGACCCATCCGCAGGCGAGCATGTGGTGCGCGGGCCCAATGAGGACCCGTCGCGAGATCAGTGACTGCCAGAGGGCGATCGAGGAGGTGGCGGGTTCGGCGCCGCGGTGGTTCCGGGCACCGGTGGGACACCGCAATTTCTTCACCCATCCGGTCACGTCCGAACTCGGCCTGGAGGTCGTGGCATGGACGCGGCGGGCTTTCGACACGGTGGAGACCGATGTCGAAAAGATGACCTCGCGGCTCACCGATGATTTGGAGGACGGCGACGTGCTCCTGATGCACCAGGGCACGCCGGTGTCCGTGGAGCTTCTGGCGAAGGTTCTCGAGCGGCTGAAAGCCTCAGGGCTTCTCGAGGACGATCAGGTGGTTGTTGAAGGGAGTGCCGCCCCACAGGGGTGAGATGGTCACCTCGCCGTGGGGGTCGAGCGAGCGGTGGAAGTCCTCCGCTGTCGGGTAATGGGTGGGTGCCGCCTTCATCCAGAAGGTCGCCTTCGCGAGCAGGTCCCCGGCGACGGTGGCCTTGAAGCGCCATGAGTCGTTGCGGATGCACGAGCGGATGACCAGCTTGCCGCCCGGAGCCACGCTTTCCGCCGCCTGGGTGAGCAGCGTGTGGAGTTCCTCGGGGGTGAAGAACTGGAGAATGTCGAGGATGGTGACGTTGCCGGAGTGTTCCGGCAGCCCCTCCCGCGCGTCGTGGAAGGCGAAGCTGAGCCCCTCGAGGCCGCGCTCTGCCGCAAGCCGGGTGGCCTCCTGGATCTTGCGCTCGTCGTAGTCGAAGGAGTGGATCGGGACCTGCACGCCGTGTTCGCGCAGGTAGAACGCAAGCAGGCCGAGGCCGCAGCCGAGATCAAGCAGTGGCAGGTCGGAGCCTTCGAGTTCGCCCAGCACCGCCGCGTAGAGCGGGTCGGACTTGAGCTTCGACTTGATGTAGAAGCCGTCCGAGGTGCGCTTGATGTGGGTGTGGATCGCATTCATGGCTGCGGTGGGCTGAGATGAAGAAGGGGGTTCTCTCCGCGGGTCGCGAGATGCGGCAGGCGGGCGACGAAGCCGAAAAACAGCCGGATGTGCATCCAGGTCAGCAAGGTGTTGTCGCGCAGGTAGCGGAACTGCGACACGCCGCCCTCGTCCTCGCTGAGGTAGCGGACCGGTGTCGGTAGGTTGACGATGGGCACCCCTTTCCAGGCGAGGCGGACGGCGACCTCCGGATCGAAGTCGAAGCGACGGGCGAAGTGGGTTTGTTCGAGGGCTTCGATGAGAGCGGCGATCGGATAGAGCCGCATGCCGAAGAGCGAGTCGTCGATGCCCCAGCCGAGCGTTTCGAGGTTGGCCCAGAAGTTGGACACCTTGCGTCCTTCGACCCGGAGGGCCGGGGCGGATGCATCGAAGACCGGGCACCCGAAAACCGCGGCTTCGGGATGTTGATTCATGATCTCGACGTAGCCGGGCACGGAAGCCGTGGGGTGCTGGCCGTCGGCATCCATGCAGAGCGCGTGGCTGAAGCCTTCGGCGAGGGCTTCACGCAAGCCGTGGAGGACGGCGGCGCCCTTGCCCTGGTTTTCGGGCAGGCGATGGACAACGAGGTCGCCGGTGAGGGATTCGAGCCCGGCTTCCGAGCCATCGGTCGACCCATCGATCACCACCCGCACCGGCAGGCCGGTGGCGAGGGCGTCCTCGACCGTCCGCCGCAGGATGCTCCCCGTGTTGTAGCTGGGTATCAGCAGGGTGGCTCGCGGCTTCGGCATGGGCCCCGCTTTTATGGGTGGGCGTGGCGGTGGGCAAGCACCGAGCGACCGCGGGGCTTGCGATGGGCCGGGGTGGCTGTCAGCGTGTCGACGCGATGCGCGCGAGACTGAGCAAGGAGTTCACCTTCGAGGCGGCCCACACACTGCCGACCCTGCCGGAGGACCACAAGTGCCGGCAGATGCACGGCCATACCTTCCGGCTGAAGATCACGGTCGAGGGAGAGGTCGATGAGTCGATCGGCTGGGTTTACGATCACAAGCGGATCTCGGATGCGATGAAGCCGCATCTCGATCGGCTCGACCACGCGTACTTGAATGACATCGAGGGCCTCGAAAGCCCGACGATCGAGCGTCTGGCCGCATGGTTTTGGCGCAAGCTCGAGGGGGACCTTCCCGGCCTTGCCGAGATCGAGATCTACGAGACGCCGATTTCGAGCTGCGTCTTCCGCGGGGAGTTCTGAGGTGGGGGCGAGCGTTCCGCCCGTCCACTGGCATGGCTTGCCGGTCGGTCCTGAGCCCCGACCCTGCCTACTCCTCGCCCTCGCGGGCGCGGCGTTGCTGCTCGAGGATCGGGCCGAGGTTGCCCATGCCTTCCATGACCTGCTTGAAGCCGGTGGTCATCTGGCGGGTCGAGCGGATCGCCTCGTCGGCGGATTCGAGGGACATCACCGGCATCTGGGTGATGTCGGTGCGGCTTGGCGGGTCGTCGTTCCCGCCCTCTTCCTCGCGGGACGCCTGCGCCTGCTGAAAGGCGGTGGCCTGTTCCGGATCGAGAATGGCCTGGAAGCCGGAGCGGAACGCCTCGTCCTCCATCGGGCTGCCGCCGCGGAAATTGTTGCGGTCGAGCGGGTTGATGATGTCGCCGAGGGCGTCGGCATTGGCCTGCTGGAGCGCGGCGTAGTCGGCCTCGCTGAGTTCCTCGCGGGAGCGGGCGTCGCCGGCCAGCAGCATCCGCATCAGCGGCACCGGGTCCTCGCGGAGTTGCGTGACGGCATCCTTGGTCCGCTGGAGTTCCCGCTGCCGGTGGTCGGCCAAGAGGGCCTCGGCCTGCTCCTTCTGCGCGTCCGTGAGCTCGATCTCGGTGCCCCGGAGGATCCGCCGCATCTGCCAGTCGCCGCGGCCCCAGTCCGGGCCTGAACCGCTGGCCACCATCTCGCCCATCCCGATCACGTCGTCGAGCAGGCCGACCACATTTTCGGAGACGTTGCGGGCGAGCTTGGTGCGGGCGTCGCCATATTCTTCGACCAGTTCGCGATCATCGCTTTTCCGCTCGGTGCGGGGTGCGGCCTTGGCGGCGCCGTTCGGCTGGAAGCCCCCTTGTGTCCCGGCACTCGAGCCGTCGCGCGGGGGCGGAGTGCTTCCGGAAGCGTTCTTTCCGGCTTCACCGCCACGTTGGGTCATGGCGATGGCGATGACCCCCGCGACGAGGACGAGGACGGCGGCGATCAGGATCGGAGTGCGTTTCATGGGTGGGAGAGAGGTGCTTGTATCAGGGATACGCGGGTTGATGGCGGAAGGTTACCTCACGAACGTCGGTGCCCTCGAAATATCGATGATGGACGGGTCCGGTTCAAGCCGCCTATTGATTCAGCGTCATGAGGACAGCCATTTTGCTGATTTGTGCCGCGTTTTTCGAATTTGCCCCGGCGGCTGAGCGTCCCAACGTGGTCTTTATTCTGGCCGACGACCTCGGCTACGGCGAGCTCGGCTGCTACGGGCAGGAAAAGATCCCGACGCCGAACATCGATCGGCTGGCGGTCGAGGGGACCCGCTTCACGAGGCACTACAGCGGAGCTCCGGTCTGTGCGCCGTCGCGCTGCGTGCTGCTGACCGGCAAGCACCTGGGTCGTGCCGAAATTCGTGGGAATCGTCAGGCAAAGGTCGCATTTCCCGAATTCAAGGAAGGTCAGCACCCGATTTCGGCGGGTGCCCTGACGATCGCCGAGGTCTTCCGCGATGCCGGCTACGCCACCGCCGCGATGGGCAAATGGGGCCTGGGTCCGGTCGGCAGCACCGGGGATCCGAACGACCAGGGCTTCGACCTGTTCTTCGGCTACAACTGCCAGGCGGTCGCCCATAGTTTCTTTCCGCGCTACCTGTGGCGCAACCGGGAGCGGGTGGAGATCAACAAGAAGCCGGTGCCCGGACACCTCAAGAAGCCCGAGGGCGAGGTGAAGCTCGAGGACTACCAGGGCGAGCGGTATGCTCCGTATCTCATGATCGAGGAGGCGGAGAAGTGGATCGCCGATCACAAGGACCGGCCGTTTTTTCTCTATCTGCCCTTCATCGAGCCGCATGTCGCGATGCACCCGCCGGTGGAGGCGGTCGAGCGGTTCCCGGAAGATTGGGATGACGAGGTCTATCGCGGCCAGTGTGGCTATCTTCCCCATCCGCGTCCGCGGGCAGGCTATGCGGCGATGATCCACGACCTCGACCGCTACGTCGGCCGGGTCATGGCGGCGCTGGAGAAGGCGGGTGTGGCGGACGAAACCATCGTCGTCTTCACCTCGGACAACGGAACCACCCACGAAGGGGCCAAGGGCACGCATTTCCACATCGGCGGGGTGGATGCCACTTTTTTCGACAGCACGCTCGACCTGCGGAGCTACAAGGGTAGCGTCTACGAGGGAGGGCTGCGGGTGCCGATGATCGTCCGCTATCCGGGCGAGGTGAAGGCCGGTGCGGTGAGCGATGCGCCGGGCTACTTCGCCGATTGGTTTCCGACGCTGTGTGAGGCGGCGGGTCTTGATGCGCCCGATGACCTCGACGGCGAATCGCTATGGCCGGTGATCACGGGCGGGAAGACGCCCCCGGCGCGCAAGCCGATGGTCTGGACCTTCGCCGGTTACGGCGGGCAGTGTGCGGTGATGATGGGAAACATGAAGGCCATCCGCCTGGGGCTCAGTCGGAAGAAGCCCGGGGAGTGGCAACTTTACGATGTGGTGGCCGATCGGGGGGAGACGAAGGACCTTGCGGAGGAACAGCCCGAATGGATCCGCAAGGCGGAGCAGATCCTTGGCGAACAGATGATCGAGAACCCGGTGTTTCCGCTGCGAATGCCGGGGGGTGGTGCGGTCGAGGAAAAGAGACGTTGATCCGCGGACCTCGCTTGAAACCTCGCCGGTGCTGGCGTTGAGTGGAAGGGAAAGGGAAAGACCATGGACAAGATTATCGATGACAAACGGGCCGCCGACCTGCTTTCGCGGGTGCGCGACGACATTTCGAGCCTGCAACACGACGTGAAGCACCTCGTCACCCATGCGGGCCGGCACACGCTTCCCGATGCGCTCCGCAACAGTCGCGACTATGCCCGGGAAGGGGTTGAGCGGGCGGGAAAAATCGCCCGCGAACATCCTGCGGGTGTTTCGCTCGGGGGTGTGCTTTTGCTCGGGGCCGTGGCCGCCGGCATTTGGCTGGTGCTCAAGGGAGACTGCTGTGGCTCGGCCGCTCGAGGGGAGAACGAATCGACCGTCATGCCTCCGGGTCCGCCCGAAGATCATCCCGGCATCTAGGATGCGGTCGGGATGGGCCGGAGAATCACAACGCTCGCCATCGCAGCACTCCTGGTCGCCCACTTGGCCGGGGCTTCCGAAGGCGATGCAATCCCGGGGGAACCGGACCTCGTGACGCCCGAAATGACCGGCGGAACACCTGCCGCCGGATGTCGGGTGCGTCAACAGGCCCCCGAATACGAGGGAACCGGGGTTTACCACGCACTCTACCTTCCGATCGACTGGAAGCCGGGCGGGACATATCCGGTGATGGTCGAATACACCGGCAACCGCCATCCGGCGAGCGGATCGACCGGCGAGGTGAAGGACGCCAACCTTGGCTACGGCCTGACCGGCGGGAAGGGCTTCATCTGGGTATCGATGCCCTACATCGAGAAGGGCGGGAAACGTAATGCGCTGCAGTGGTGGGGTGACCGTCAGGCGACGATCGACTACGGCAAGGTGAACCTCCCGAGGATCTGCCGGGAGTTCGGCGGCGACCCGAAGCAGGTCTGGCTCTGCGGGTTCTCGCGGGGGGCGATCGCGACCAGCTACATCGGTCTCGCGGATGATGAGATCGCGGGATTCTGGAAAGGGCTGATCGCGCATGACCATTTCGATGGGGAGAGGCTGTGGGGCTATCCGGAGGACGACCGGGAATCGGCATTGAAGCGATTGGCGCGCATCAAGGGCCGCCCGGTGCTGGTGACCGGCATCGGCAACGACTTTCTTCGAGAACATCTCGAAATGGCCGACTTCACCTTCCTCAAGCCTCCGGTCGCCGAAATCTTCGAGATCCCCGAGGGCAAGGTGGTCCATCCGCACACCGATCGCTGGATGCACCGCCAGAGCCGCTGGCGGCGGGAGGCCCGGGAGTGGCTGGCGGCGCGGGAATAGGTAAGGCTTGCCGAATGAACCCCTACGAGACACCGAAGGCCGCACCGTCATCCCTGGATGGCCGTATCGACGGCTGCCGGGTCTGTGGTGGTCGGCGGATTTCTCACGTCGATCGGCGTTTTCCCAAGATGTCGATGAGCCGGATGCTGCTCTACGGATGGGTGGTCCGGATCTTCCTGTATGGCTTCGGGGCTGTGTTTGATCAGTGCGAGGATTGTGGTGACCGGCTCTTTAACAAGCCCACGACTTCAGCGGTGGCCGCGATGCTCATGACTTTCGCGGTTGTCGGCGGGCTGCCGGTGATTCTTTTCAGCGTGTTGGTCCTGTTCTTTGGGTGAGCCACGGCGGGACTGAGGGGGCTTGGTTCGGTCTTTCCGATTCCTGGTCGTTCGACTAGGTTGTCGACCGATGAAAATCTGTGTGGTTTCCAATCTGCTTGCCGCTGTCGCCCTAGCCGTGACCGCCCATGCCACGGAAGATGGTCTGACCCTGGTGCCCCAGCCGCTCGACACGCTGCAGGGCGAGATAGCGGTGGTGGAGGTGCCGTTCATCATCGGCAAGGCGCTTCCGGATACGGCTTTCCATGCCATCGGACTGCCATACGTGCCGCCCTCGGTTTCATTCAATGAACAGGGCAACATCAACCTGGCGAGCGTCGCCGGGATCAAGGTGAATCCGTTCTTCGATTCCGGGCGGAAGTACCGGATCGAATTGGACTACGGCGAGGTCGAGCAGGAACACCAGACCGAGGAACTGCTCGAGGCGGTCCTCGAGTGCGTTTACAAGGTCGCCGAGGCCGATGACGGCTACTTGGTCGACGTGAAGATCACCAACCTCAAGGCGGAGTCGCCGCTTCACAAGGCACTCAAGCGGATCACGGAGGAGATGAAAAAGCAATGAACCCGATACCAAAGGCATGATCGAGCGCTTGGTTAGAATTTATACTGCGCTCGCCTCCGTTTCGATCGCGGCCCTTTTGTGGTGGACCCAGGTCATGGAGCGTCGGGAGTTCGATGAATGGGCCAAGGAAGCTGCTGAATCTGGGATGAAGGTCAGCTACGACGGTGGATGGCCGCGGCCCCTGTGCATTGTTCTGGCGGTTGGAATCGCCGTGGGGTGCGTGTTTCTCCGATCCGAGAAAACGGGTCCGGATGAATAAACGTGGCTAGCCGAGGCTCGCGGCGACGCTTTCCGCCGCCTTCAGGAAATCCGGGTGCCGGGGTTCCCAGCCTGCGGCCCGGAGTTTGGCGTTGGAGACCTGCTTGTGGGTCCAGCCGCGTTTGCGGTTGAGGTCGCGGGGGACGCTCGGGGGCAGCGGGCGATCGAAGAGTTCCGCCAAGGCCGTGAAGGTGTCGAGCTGGCTGCGCGGGTGGGAGTCGGCGACGTTGTAGAGTCCGCCGGGCAGGGAAGTGGTCGCCGCGTGCAGGATGGCGCTGGCGGCGTCGTCGCGGTGGATCTGGTTGAGGAAGCGCCGACCGTCCTCCTCGAGGGTCGATTCGCCGGCGAGGAACTTCTTCAGGATCACACTACGGTGCGGGCCGTAGATGCCGGCGAGGCGGAAGACGATTCCGTCATGCGACAGGACGAGGTCCTCGGTCTCGCGCAGGAGGTGGCCGGTCTCGCGGTCGGGCTGGGCGGGACTTTCCTCGGTGACCACGCGGCCGTCGGTCTGGCCATAGACCGAGGTGGAGGAGGTGAAGAGCAACGGAACGCCGGGGAAGGCTTCAAGCAGGTGGCGGCAGCCGTCGAGATAGACGTGGCGGTAGGCCTCGGCCCCGCCGCGGCCGGAGGACGCGCAGTGAACGATGAAGTCGGGCGCGGGAATGGCGGCGGCGAGCCGGTGGATGTCTTCCCGGGAGGAGAGGTCGGCGGTGAGTGAGGAGAGGTTTGAGCGGCGGGCCGCCGCTTCCACCGCCTGCGGCGAGCCGCCGCAGCCACTGCCCCGGTTGATGGCGGTGACTTGCCAGCCGGCGGCGAGGAAATCGCGGGTGGTGGCCTGGCCGACGTAACCGTGGCCGCAGAGCAGAAGGTGGGATGGAGTGCCGGGTGCCAAGGGATCGGGGATCAGTGGTTTTGTGGCGGGATCTCGTTGAGGGTATGCCATGCGGCCGGGCGACAAAGTCCTTTTCCACCGCCCGCGACCGCGGCCAGGCCGGCCGGCTTGAATCGGAGCATGGTCTCTCCTACTCGATGGGCCGCGCCGCCCGGTAGTACTCGGCGAGTCCCGCCGCGACCGAGTCGGCATACTCGCGGAAGATCGACGGCTGGTCCTTGCCCGCGACCTTTCGGGTTCCCTTGTAGTCGCCCGCCTGGATGCGTGGATAGTCGAGGGTCGAGTTCATCACGTAGGGCTCGAGAAAGACCACCGGGCATTGGTAGAGTCGGTTGGCGAGCAGGTTGCGGGCCCAGATGTAGGGGTTGCTGTCGATGTTGAGCGCGCGTTTCGAGTTGATCTCGTAGAGGTAGGGCGGCAGGCGGGTGTCGTTCGCGAAACGGCTGGCAATGGCGCCGGCGAGCGCGACTTCCTCGTCGTGGATGCCCTCGACGATCTTGCGGACGGCGTGATGGCGTTGATCGGCGAGGGCGATTTCCCCGTCGGTGTAGGCGCCGTTGACGAGCAGGTGGAAATGGTGGCGGTCGACCAGCGTCGGATCCTCGGGGTTGCCCCAGCCTTCGGCGTTGAAGTGGAGGCAGAGGACGAGGTCGGGCTTGAGTTCGTCGTTGACCTTTTCCGCCCGGGCCCGGATTTCCGCCGTGCGGTAGAAGAGGCGCTCGGCGAGCTGCTGGGGCGAGTCCGGCTGGATCTCCCGGGCGGCGTCCATCAGCGATTCGGGCCGGTAGTCGGTGACTGGTTCGAGCTGGTCCCGGACGAGGGAGACGTCGGCGCCGAGGGCCTCGAGGCGGGGCCGGAGCAGCTTCGCCACGAGCAGGGTCATGTCTCCTTCCTGAACCGGAGGGTCCTCGCCGACCTGAAACCAGCGTTCCTCGATTTTCGCCCAGCGGCCACCGATGTGGCCGGGGTCGATGGCGATGTGGACGTCCTCGAGGGGGCGTTCGGCGGTGGCCGGGTCCAACTCCGAGGCGGTGCGCCAGCTTCGGGAGGGAGTTTGGGTCAGGGATTTCTCCGCGAAGCGCAGACGGTAGCGCTCGTCATCGACGCCGGTTTCGATCAGCACGTCCTTTTCCCCGATGTGGAACCAGTCGCGCCACGACGAGGTGACGGTGAAGACCGATTCGAGTTGGTCGACGAAGTTCTCGCGGGAAATGGTGGATTGCCAGGGATCGAGTTCGCTCCAATCGGGCGGGGAGGCGAGGCTCGACAGGGCGGGGTGGTCGCCGAGCGGCTGGTCGATCGGGATGCCGGGGCCGGATGCCGGCGGAGAGTCCGTTTTCTGCACATACCACCACGTCAGGCCGCCCGCGATGGCGGCCACCAGCGCGAGGGGAATGATGGATCGTGCGGCCTTCATCGGGAATTTGCTTGGCGGGAGGGGCGCTCGGGGCTCCGATGACCTAGCGAAGCGGCATGGAACCCTTGCGAATTCTTTTTCTCGGAGATGTGGTCGGTGAACCCGGGCGCCGGGCGGTTATCGAACAACTGCCCGCGCTGCGCAAGGAGCTGTCGCTGGATTTCATCGTGGTCAATGGCGAGAATGCCGCGGGCGGGCGGGGGATCACGCCGAAGATCGCCATCGACCTGCTGCGCGCCGGCGCGGCGGTGATCACCACCGGCGACCACGTCTGGGACCAGCAGGAGATCGTCGATTACTTCCCGACCGAGCCGCGTCTGCTGCGGCCGATCAACTACCCGGAAGGCACACCCGGTGCCGGATCCGTGGTCCTCGAGACGCCGAAAGGCGAGGTCGCGGTGATCCATGCCCAGGGCCGGACCTTCATCCAGCCGCCGCTGGAAAACCCTTTCCTGCTGGTCGAAGCGGAGATCGGCAGGCTCCAGGAGCGGGGCGTGCGGATGATTTTCGTCGATTTCCACGCCGAAACGACCAGCGAAAAGATCGCCATGGCCCATGCCCTCGACGGCTCGGCGTCCCTGATCGCCGGAACCCACACCCATGTGCAGACCGCCGACGAGCGGATCCTTCCCGGCGGGACCGGGGCGCTGACCGATGCGGGCATGTGCGGTCCGGAGCATTCGGTGCTCGGCCGGGCGGTGGATTCCGTCGTCTGGCGTTTCCGGACCGGCATGCCGACCCGCTTCCCCGTCGCCAAGGGAGCCGTCCGCCTCTGCGGGGTGATCGGCGACCTCGATCCGGCCAGCGGGCGGTGCCTTTCGATCGAGCGTTTTTCGCGCCGGATCGAAGCGGCGGAAGAGGGTTCCTGATAACGGCTCCGGAGAGGGCGTTCCCGCAGGTCCGGAAAGTCCGGAAAGCCCCAAAAATCAGGGATTCCGAGCAAAAGTGCACAAGGCCCATATTTTTTTTGACAGGGTGGTCGGCTTCAGTAAGAGTCCGCCCGCTTTTCCCGGGGGGCCTAACTCGGAATTCCGTTGTCGCCAGATCTTGCGACACGGGGTGATGATGGGTCTGCCGGGTTTCGCATCAAAGCCGACAAGCTTGTGTAGCTCAGGGGTAGAGCACACCCTTGGTAAGGGTGAGGTCGTGGGTTCAATTCCCACCACAAGCTCCAGCGGTACAAGTAAAGATCAGCAGTCCAAAGCAAACCACCACCATGGCCAAAGAAGCATTCGAGCGCAACAAGCCCCACGTCAACGTCGGGACCATCGGTCACGTCGACCACGGCAAGACCACTCTCACCGCAGCAATCACCAGTACCCTCGCAGAGACCGGCGGCGCGATCGCCAAGGCCTACGACGAAATTGATGGTGCCCCCGAGGAGAAGGAACGCGGCATCACGATTTCCACCGCCCACGTGGAATATGAGACCGAGAACCGCCACTACGCCCACGTCGACTGCCCCGGGCACGCCGACTACGTGAAGAACATGATCACCGGTGCCGCCCAGATGGACGGAGCGATCCTCGTGGTTTCCGCGGCGGATGGTCCGATGCCCCAGACCCGTGAGCACATCCTGCTCGCCCGTCAGGTGGGTGTCCCGGCGCTTGTGGTGTTCATGAACAAGACCGATCAGGTCGACGACGAGGAACTCCTCGAGCTCGTCGAGATGGAAGTCCGCGACCTCCTCTCCACCTACGAATTCCCCGGCGACGAGATTCCGATCGTCAAGGGTTCCGCCCTCAAGGCCCTCGAAGGCGACGCCGACCAGAAGGCCAACATCCTCAAGCTGATGGAAGCGGTGGACTCCTACATCCCCGAGCCCGAGCGCCCGATCGACCAGCCCTTCCTGATGCCCGTCGAGGACGTGTTCTCGATCGAGGGCCGCGGCACCGTCTGCACCGGCCGGGTCGAGCGCGGCATCGTCAAGAAGATGGAGGAAGTCGAGATCATCGGCATCCGCGACACCCAGAAGACGACCGTCACCGACATCGAAATGTTCCGCAAGCTCCTCGACGAGGGACGCGCGGGTGACAACGTCGGCCTGCTCATCCGTGGTCTCAAGAAGACCGATGTCGAGCGTGGCCAGGTGATCGCCAAGCCGGGTTCCGTCACTCCCCACAAGAAGTTCCAGTGCGAGATCTACGTCCTGTCGAAGGACGAGGGCGGCCGTCACACGCCGTTCTTCTCGAACTATCGCCCCCAGTTCTACTTCCGCACGACGGACGTGACCGGTTCCATCAAGCTGCCCGACGGCGTCGAGATGGTCATGCCCGGTGACAACGTCACGCTTGAGGTCGAGCTGATCACCCCGATCGCGATGGAGAAGGCCATGCGCTTCGCCATCCGTGAAGGTGGCCGCACCGTGGGTGCCGGCCGGGTTGCCGATATCCTTGACTGATCCAGCTTCGGGACGTCATCTTGCCGGTCCTCCGGCAAGCGGCCCAATTCTCGGGGCACTCTGGGATTCTCCCGGGGTGCCCCGCCATCGCCTCAACCGGGAAAAAATACGGCAGTAGCTCAATTGGTAGAGCATCGGTCTCCAAAACCGAGGGTTGCGGGTTCGAGTCCCTCCTGCCGTGCCATTCCCTCCGACCGTCTCTCCCCACCAGTATTCAAGTATCCATGTTCGCGAAAGTCTCCCGCTTCATCGGCGAGGTCAAAGGTGAGCTCCGCAAGGCCAACTGGCCCTGGGAGTCGGACCCCAAGATCAAGGGGTTCCGCAAGTTCAAGGAGCTTGTCGATTCCACCGTCGTCGTGCTGATCGCCACGGTCCTGCTTGCGGGCTTCGTCGCGCTGTGGGACATCGTGCACGCTCAGGTCGTCTTCTTCCTCACCAGCCTCGGCGGCATCGGCCGCTGAGCTTCCTTCTTTGTCATGCCCGTCATTCCGCCACCCGAAAAACAGTGGTACGTCGTCCACGTTCTCTCCGGTCAGGAGCAGAAGGTGCGCGATCGCATCAAGCGCCAGGCCGAAGCCGAGGAACTCGGTGACCGCATCTTCGAGGTGCTCGTGCCGATGGAAATGGTTTCGGAAATCCGGGGCGGCAAGAAGACCGAGACGAAGAAGAAATTCTTCCCCGGCTACATCATCGTCAACATGAACCTCCTCACGGAGGACAACCAGCTCGTCGAGGAGACCTGGTATTTCATCAAGGAGATGGAAGGTGTGATCGGCTTCGCCGGCACCAAGGACCGGCCGATTCCGATGCGCCAGCGCGAGGTGGACGCCATGCTTTCCCAGATCGCCGAGCGCGAGGAAAGCGCCCGCCCGGCCATCAGCTTCGAGGTCGGCGACACCGTCAAGGTGGCCGACGGCCCCTTCCAGAGCCAGACCGGCGTGGTCGAGGAGATCGACCCGGAGAAGGGCAAGCTCCGTGTCTCCGTCACCATCTTCGGTCGCGCGACACCGGTCGAACTCGAGTACTGGCAGGTCGAACGCGACTGACCCCCGGTTTCAGCATTTCAGAGTTTCAGTATTTCAGCATTTACCAAACACATCCATGGCCAAGGAAATCACCAACGTCATCAAGCTCCAGATTCCGGCTGGAGGCGCCAATCCGTCCCCTCCCGTCGGCCCCGCCCTCGGTCAGGCCGGTGTGAACATCATGGGCTTCTGCAAGGAGTTCAACGCCGCCACCCAGGCCCAGCAGGGCGAAGTGCTGCCGTGCATCATCACCGTCTTCAAGGACAAGAGCTTCACCTTCATCACCAAGAAGCCGCCGGCGGCGAACCTTCTCAAGAAGGCGGCCGGCATCGCTTCGGGTTCCGGTGAACCGAACAAAAAGTCGGTCGGCAAGATTTCCAAGGCCAAGCTGATGGAAGTCGTCGAGATCAAGATGGACGACCTCAACACCAGCGATCCGGAGGCCGCCGCCCGCATTCTTGCCGGCACGGCGCGCCAGATGGGCCTCGAAATCGAAGGCATGTAAGACTTTCGCGGTCCGGCTCCGCCGGATCCCCCGAAAACCGCAGGAGGGTTCCGCCCGGAATCCGTTCGCACTGCAACCCCAACCAGAAATGGCCAAACAACGCAGCAAACGATACCAGAAAGCCGCCGCCCTCGTGGAGGGCGGCAAGACCTACGGTCTGGATGAGGCTGTCGCTGCCGTGAAGAAATTCCCGGCACCGAAGTTCGACCCGACCGTCACCGTTTCCTTCCACCTCGGCGTGGACCCGCGCAAGAGCGACCAGATGGTCCGCGGTTCGGTTTCCCTGCCCCACGGCACCGGCAAGAACGTCCGCGTCGCCGTCTTCGCCGCAGGCGCCGCCGCCGATGCGGCCACGCAGGCCGGCGCCGAGCACGTCGGCTTCGAGGAACTGATCAAGAAGGTTCAGGAGGGCTTCACCGATTTCGACGTCGCCATCGCCACTCCCGAGGCGATGACCGAGGTCCGCAAGATCGCCCGGGTCCTCGGACCCCGCGGCCTGATGCCGAACCCCAAGACCGGCACCGTGACCGACGACACCGCCAAGGCGGTCAAGGAAGTCAAGGCCGGCCGGATCGACTACAAGCTCGACAAGAACGGCAACATCGCCGGGGCTGTCGGCCGCGCGTCGTTCGAGGACAAGGCGCTCGTTGAGAATGCCCAGGCATTCATCGACAGCGTGATCAAGGCCAAGCCGCCCGCGGCCAAGGGCAACTTCATCCGCAGCGTCACGGTGACCGCGGCCATGAGCCCGGGCGTGCCGATCGAATCCAACGTTTTCGCCACCATCTAATCCACTGCCGCCATGAATCCCGACAAGAAGATCATCATCGACGAGCTGCTCGAACGGGTGAACTCCTCGCCCTTCGTGCTGGTGGTGGAATACACCGGCATGACCGTGCCGGAGTTCTCCGAACTCCGCACCCGCCTCGCCGCCACCGGTGCCGAGTGCCACGTCGCCAAGAACACCTACATGAAGAAGGCCCTGACCGAGGCCGGCCTGCCCGATCCCGGCGAATCGCTGGTCGGCCAGACCGCCTTCGTCACCGGCGAGGCCGACGTGGCCGCCGCCGCCAAGGTCCTCAAGTCCTTCGAGAAGGAGTTCAAGAAGCCGGCGATCAAGCTCGGCATCCTCGACGGGGACATCCTCGACGAAGAGCAGGTCAAGGCGATTGCCGAGCTTCCGGCCCGCGAGGTGCTGCTGGCGACCCTGCTTTCCACAATCAACGCCCCCGCTTCCCAGCTGGTGCGCACCCTCAACGAACCCGCTTCGTCTCTCGCCCGGGTCATCCAGGCGAAATTCAAATCGGAAGACTGAACAATCTGAACGGACGGTGCCGCCTCTCCGGGTGGCGCCCGAACACACAATGGTTCCTCGTCGTCCCGTGGCCACGGGATGAAATGGTGGGAGGCTTCCCGCCGCGACGATACCGAACAGGAGAAAAACAATGGCTGATATTGCTGCAATTGCTGAAGAACTCGGAAAGCTTACCGTTCTGGAAGCTGCCGAACTCGTGAAAAAACTGGAAGAGGAGTGGGGCGTTTCCGCCGCTGCTCCGGTGGCTGCTGTCGCGGCCGGCCCTGCGGCCGGTCCTGCCGAAGCCGCTGAAGAGAAGACCGACTTCGACGTCGTGCTGGCTGAAGCTGGCGGCAACAAGATTGCCGTCATCAAGGCCGTGCGCGAAGTGGTTCCCGGTCTGGGTCTCGCCGACGCCAAGAAGTTGGTCGAAGCAGCTCCTTCCACCCTCGTCGAAGGCGCCGCCAAGGACGCTGCCGAAGAGGCCAAGAAGAAGCTCGAAGAGGCCGGCGCCAAGGTCGAACTCAAGTAAGACCGCACGGATTCGTGGTTCCGGAGATGCCCCGAGGGGCGCCTCCGGGGCCCATCCGGCACCGGCGGAAGCGTTCGGCACCGACGAACGTTTCCGCCGATTCCGGAAGCCCGCTCCACTCCCTGAAATTCTAACCGCCCGGCCGTTGATTCGGTCCGGGCTCAAACCGCACTCCGCACCACCACCACATCATGGCCCAACGTCTCCAATTCGGGAAAATCGAGGAAGTGATCGATGCTCCGAACCTCATCGAGGTTCAAAGCCGATCCTATGAGGATTTCCTTCAGAAAGAAGTCGCCGCAGGTGACCGTACCGACACCGGTCTTCAGGCCGTCTTCCGCGAGGTCTTCCCGATCAAGAGCTACGACGAAGCCATCGAGCTCGACTTCGTTGCCTACGACATCGAGGAGCCGAAGATCACTTCGCTCGAAGCCCTCCGCCAGGGCGAGAGTTTCTCGGCCGCCCTCTACGTGACCTTCAAGCTCAAGGACGAGACCGGCGTCAAGAAGGAGCGCGTCTACATGGGCGAGCTGCCGATGATGACCCGCCGCGGCACCTTCATCATCAACGGTGCCGAGCGCGTGATCGTCTCGCAGCTGCACCGCTCGCCGGGCATCTGTTTCGAGACCTCCCAGCACCTCAACGGCAAGACCCTCCACAGCTTCCGCATCATTCCCGACCGCGGCTCGTGGCTTGAAGTGCAGTTCGACACCAACGACCTGCTCTACGTCTACCTCGACCGCCGCCGTCGCCGCCGCAAGTTCCTGGCGACCACCTTCCTCCGCGCCCTCGGCTACCCGACCGACCGCGATATCGCCACCAACTTCTACAACGTCCAGAAGCTGAAGCTGAAGGACGAGATGGACGAGCAGGAGCTGGGTCACCTGGTCCCCTTCGAGGACATCCTCGACGGCGAGGTGATCGTCGCCCGCGCCTATGAGCCTCTCACCGTCGCCATCATCAAGCAGCTCCTGGCCCTCGGCCAGAAGCAGATCGAGGTGATCGACGGTCGCGAGGACGAAATCCTTCTGAAGTCGCTCCGCAAGGACCCGGCCCACGACGAGGACAGCGCCCTCAAGGACATTTACCGCAAGCTGCGTCCCGGGGATCCGCCGACGGCTTCGAATGCCCGCGCGCTCCTCAAGCGCCTGTTCTTCGACCCGAAGAAGTACGACCTCACCCGCGTCGGCCGCTACAAGATCAACAGCAAGCTCGAGATCGGCGTCGATTCCGACGAGCGCATCATGGTCTCCGAGGACTTCCTCGCCGCAACCAAGTATCTCCTCCGCCTCAAGAAGGGCGAGGGCGTGATCGACGACATCGACCACCTCGGTTCCCGCCGCGTGCGCGCCGTGGGTGAACTCCTCGCCAACCAGTGCCGCGTGGGTCTCGCCCGCACCGAGCGCCTGGTGAAGGAGCGGATGACCCTCTTCGATGTGAACATCGAGGGCATGACGCCGCAGAAGCTCATCAACCCGAAGGCCCTCTCGGCCGTCGTCCGCGACTTCTTCGGTCGCTCCCAGCTCTCTCAGTTCATGGACCAGACCAACCCTCTGGCCGAACTGACCCACAAGCGCCGCCTCTCGGCCCTCGGGCCGGGTGGTCTGAACCGCGACCGCGCGGGCTTCGAGGTGCGCGACGTCCACCCGTCCCACTACGGCCGGATCTGCCCGATCGAGACCCCGGAAGGTCCGAACATCGGCCTGATCAACTCGATGTGCACCTACGCGCGCATCAACGAGTTCGGCTTCATCGAGACGCCCTACCGGCGCGTCAAGAAGGGCAAGTGCAGCAACGAGATCGAGTATCTCACCGCCGACCAGGAGGAGAAGTTCCTCATCGCCCAGGCCAACAACCCGATCGACAAGACCGGCAAGTTCCTCAACGAGAAGGTCACCGCGCGTGAAGCCGGCGGCGAGTTCATCGAGGTCGACCCGACCGAGGTCGACTACATGGACGTCTCGCCGAAGCAGCTGGTTTCCGTGGCCGCCGGCCTGATTCCCTTCCTCGAGCACGACGACGCCAACCGCGCGCTGATGGGCTCGAACATGCAGCGCCAGGGGGTGCCGCTTCTCGTGTCCGAGTCGCCGCTGGTCGGCACCGGCCTCGAGGGCAAGACGGCTCGCGACTCGCGCGCCGTGGTCGTGGCCGAGGCCGACGGCATCGTCGCCGCCGCCACCGCGGAGATCGTCATCACCACCGAGGATGGCAGCCTGCCGGTTGCCGACGAGAAGTTCCTTTCCGATCCCGAGTCGGTGAAGACCAACGTCAAGAAGGGAATCTTCGCCTACCCGCTGCGCAAGTTCATGCGCTCCAACGCCGGCACCTGCATCAACCAGAAGCCGATCGTTGCCAGGGGCCAGAAGATCAAGAAGGGCGACGTGCTCGCCGACGGCCCCAACACCGAGCAGGGCGAGCTCGCCCTCGGCCGCAACGTGCTGGTCGCCTTCATGCCGTGGAACGGCTACAACTTCGAGGACGCCATCGTCATTTCCGAAAAGGTGGTAAAGGAGGACATCTACACCTCCATCCACATCTCCGAGTTCGAGGTCGCCGCCCGCGACACCAAGCTCGGCCCCGAGGAAATCACCCGCGACATCCCCAACGTCGGCGAGGAGGCCCTCAAGAACCTCGACCACGACGGGATCGTCCGCATCGGTGCCGAGGTGAAGCCCGGCGACATCTTGATCGGGAAGATCACTCCGAAGTCGGAGACCGAACTCGCCCCTGAGGAGCGGCTGCTGCGCGCCATCTTCGGTGAAAAGGCCGCCGACGTGAAGGACACCTCGCTGCGCGTGCCCTCGGGCTGCACCGGCATCGTCCAGGAAATCCGCGTGTCGCAGAGCGGCATGCCCCGCAAGAAGGCGGAGAAGATCGATCCGGCCGAGCTCAAGAAGCAGCTCAAGAAGATCAACGACGAGCACAAGAAGAAGTCGGACAAGCTGACCGACGACCTGACCGAGAAGCTCTCGGACATCCTGCTCGGCGAGAAGATCCCGCTCGACGTGGTCAACGCCCAGACCGGCGAGATCATCATCCCGGCCAACCGCAAGATCACCAAGACGCTGCTGCGCAAGCTGGCCAGCGTCCACGACCACATCGAGATCGACCCCTCGCCGATCCGCAACAAGATCCTCGAGATCGTCGGCTCCTTCGAGGGCCGCTTCAACGAGCTCGACACCGAGCGCGAGCGCAAGCTCGACCAGCTCGAGTCCGGCGACGAGGTCGACCCGGGCGTGATCAAGGAGGTGAAGGTTTTCGTCGCCGCCAAGCGCAAGCTTTCGGTGGGTGACAAGATGGCCGGTCGCCACGGCAACAAGGGCGTGGTCGCGACCATCGTTCCCGAGGAGGACATGCCCTTCCTCGACGACGGCACTCCGGTCGACATCTGCCTCAACCCGCTCGGTGTGCCGAGCCGGATGAACGTCGGCCAGGTGCTTGAGACGCACCTCGGGGTCGCCGCCAAGGCGCTCGGCTTCAAGGTGGCCACCCCGATCTTCGACGGCATCCCGGAGAGCAAGATCTGGGAATACATGTCCGAGGCCAAGAAGGTCGACGGCGTGAACGTCATCGGCGACGGCAGCCAGAAGGCGCGTGCCCGGAAGAAGACCGACGAGGAGACCGCCGGCTACACCTGGATCGGCGACAACAAGGACGGATCGATCGGCGGCAAGTCGACCCTCTACGACGGACGCACCGGCGAGGCCTTCCACCAGCCGGTCGTCGTCGGGTACATCTACATGCTGAAGCTTGGTCACCTGGTGGCCGACAAGATCCACGCCCGGGCCGTCGGTCCCTACTCGCTCGTCACCCAGCAGCCGCTCGGTGGCAAGGCGCAGTATGGCGGCCAGCGCTTCGGGGAGATGGAGGTCTGGGCCCTCGAGGCCTACGGCGCCGCCTACACCCTGCAGGAGCTCCTCACGGTCAAGTCGGACGACGTCCAGGGCCGCACCCGGATCTACGAAGCCATCGTCAAGGGGGACAACAACCTGGAGGCCGGCACGCCCGAATCCTTCAACGTCCTCATCAAGGAAATGCAATCCCTCGGACTCGACGTCCGTCCCGGCAAGCTCGGTTCCGAACTCGGTGCCGTTCCGAAGGATGGCGACGACTTCGATCTCGACGACCTGACCCTCTAATCGCCCGCAACCCCGACCCAACTTACGAGAATTATCCATCATGAGCGTTGATACCAATCTCCGCGAGCTCTTCGGAGTCGACGAGCGTCCCGACACCTTCGATCAGGTGTCCATCACCGTGGCGTCCCCGGATGTCATCCGGTCCTGGTCCAAGGGCGAGGTCAAGAACCCCGAGACCATCAACTACCGGACCTTCAAGCCCGAGAAGGGCGGCCTGTTCTGCGAGCGGATCTTCGGACCCACCCGCGACTGGGAGTGCGCCTGCGGCAAGTACAAGCGCATCAAGCACAAGGGTGTCGTCTGCGACCGTTGCGGCGTGGAGGTGACCCTGAGCCGCGTGCGTCGCGAGCGCATGGGCCACATCGAACTGGCCGTGCCGGTTTCGCACATCTGGTTCTACAAGTGCATGCCCTCTCGCATCGGCCTGGTGCTCGACATCAGCGCCCGGCAGCTTGAGCGCGTGATCTACTACGAGGACTACATCGTCACCGAGCCGGCCAACACGCCGCTTGAACGCGGCCAGCTCCTCACCGAATCCGAGCTTCGCGAGGCCGAGGACACCTACGGCGAGGAGAGCTTCCGCGCCGGCATGGGTGCCGAGGCGCTGCAGGATCTTCTCGGCCAGGTCGACCTGGTCGAGTTGCAGAAGCAGCTCGAGGAGGAGCTTGAAGCGACCCGCTCGAAGCAGAACAAGAAGAAGCTTTCGAAGCGACTCAAGATCACCCAGGGATTTGCCGGATCGAAGTCCCGCCCCGAGTGGATGATCATGACGGTGCTGCCGGTGATCCCGCCGGACCTGCGCCCGCTGGTGCCTCTTGAAGGAGGTCGTTTCGCGACCTCCGACCTCAACGACCTGTACCGCCGCGTCATCAACCGCAACAACCGCCTCAAGAACCTGCTCCAGCTCAAGACGCCGGAGGTGATCATCCGAAATGAAAAGCGGATGCTTCAGGAGGCGGTCGATGCGCTCTTCGACAACGGCCGTCACGGCCGCGCCGTGACCGGTGCCGGCAACCGCCCGCTGAAGTCGCTCTCCGACATGCTCAAGGGCAAGGGAGGCCGCTTCCGCCAGAACCTGCTCGGCAAGCGTGTCGATTACTCGGGCCGCTCGGTGATCGTCATCGGCCCCGACCTCAAGCTCAACCAGTGCGGTCTTCCCAAGAAGATGGCGCTGACCCTGTTCGAGCCCTTCATCATCCGCCGCCTCAAGGAGCTCGGCTACTGCCACACGGTCCGCTCGGCGAAGAAGATGATCGACCGCAAGACCACCGAGGTCTGGGACATCCTCGCCGAGGTGACCAAGGGCCACCCGGTGATGCTCAACCGCGCGCCCACGCTGCACCGCCTCTCGATCCAGGCCTTCGAGCCGAAGCTGATCGAGGGTTCGGCGATCCGCGTCCACCCGCTCGTCTGCACCGCCTACAACGCGGACTTCGACGGGGACCAGATGGCCGTCCACGTGCCGCTCTCGGTCGAGGCCCAGATGGAGGCGCGCCAGCTGATGCTTGCGCCGAACAACATCTTCTCGCCGGCATCCGGTCGTCCGATCACCACGCCGTCGCAGGACATCATCCTGGGCTCCTACTACCTGACCTGGGCGCCGCTGCGGACCCAGAAGGAGAAGGAGAGCGGGGACCACCTGCCGCTGTTCGAGAACTCCTCGGAGGTCGAGTACGGGATCGCATCCCGTGGCAAGGACGGCAAGAGCAAGCTCGGCTACCACAAGTGGATCCGCCTCCGCAATCCGGACTACGGCAAGGACACCGTGTTCGGCGACAAGGAGAGCAAGATCATCGAGACCACGCCCGGCCGTGTCCGTTTCAACGAGATCTGGCCGGAAGGTCTCGGTTTCATCAACATGACGGTCGGCAAGAAGCAGATGGGGGACGTCATCTGGCGTTGCTACCAGGTTGCGGGTCAGGCCGGAACCGTCGAGACCCTCGACGAACTCAAGGGCCTTGGTTTCCGCGAGGCCAGCCGGTCCGGCACTTCGATCGGGATCATCGACATGGTCATCCCGGAAGAGAAGCCGAAGGTCATCGCCGATGCCTACACCCAGGTCGAGAAGGTCACCAAGCAGTATCGCAACGGCGTCATCACCGACGGCGAGCGCTACCAGAAGGTCGTCGACATCTGGACGCAGGCCACCGACACCATCGCCTCGGCGCTCTACCGCAAGCTCGAGCACAACGACGGCAAGGGCATCAGCCCGCTGTTCATGATGGTTGACTCCGGCGCCCGGGGCAACAAGTCGCAGATCAAGCAGCTTTCGGGCATGCGGGGTCTGATGGCCAAGCCCTCCGGCGAGATCATCGAACGTCCGATCACCTCGAACTTCCGCGAAGGTCTTTCGGTGCTCGAATACTTCATCTCCACGCACGGCGCCCGGAAGGGTCTGGCCGACACCGCGCTCAAGACGGCGGACTCGGGTTACATGACCCGCAAGCTGGTCGACGTGGCGCAGGACGTGATCGTGACGCAGCACGACTGCGAAACGGTCAATGGCATCCTGGTGCAGCCGATCTACGACGGCGACGAGGAAGCCGCCTCGCTGGCGACCCGCATCTACGGCCGCGTTTCCTGCGAGACGGTCAAGGATCCGGTTTCCGGAGAGGTCATCGTCAAGACCGACGATCTCATCGATGAGGTCAAGGCGGCCGCGATCGAGCGGATCGGCTATGAGAAGCTGAAGATCCGCTCGGTGCTCACCTGCGAGTCGGAGCGCGGCTGCTGCGCCAAGTGCTACGGCCTCAACCTGGCCACCGGCAACGAGGTGAAGATCGGCGAAGCGGTCGGCATCATCGCCGCGCAGTCGATCGGTGAGCCCGGCACCCAGCTGACGATGCGGACCTTCCACGTCGGCGGTGTCGCGACCTCGGCCTTCAAACAGCCCATCATCAAGGCGCGTCACTCCGGCCGGGTCGTTTACAAGGACCTCCGCGTGGTCGAGTCGGTCGACGGCAAGTGGGTTGTGCTCAACAAGAACGGCTCGCTGTCGATCCGCGACAAGGACGGTCTCGAGCTCGAAAGCCACAACATCGTCATCGGATCCGAGATCGAGATCAAGGATGGTGACGACGTCAAGAAGGGCGCCACGGTCGCGACCTGGGATCCCTACAACGTGCCGATCATCACCGAGAAGGCCGGCAAGGTGGAATTCCGCGACATGATCTCGGGCATCACCGTCCAGTCGGAGACCGACAAGGAAACCGGCAAGAAAGGCATGGTGGTCACCGAGCACAAGGAGGATCTCCACCCGCAGGTGGTCATTTCCGATCCGAAGTCGGGCGACGTGTGCGCCAGCTATTCGATCCCGGTGGGTGCGCACCTGTCGGTGACCGAGAACACCGAGGTCGGCGCCGGCACGCAGCTGGCGAAGACGCCGCGCAAGGTGGCCCGCACCAAGGACATCACCGGCGGTCTGCCGCGGGTGGCGGAGCTTTTCGAAGCCCGCAAGCCCAAGGATGCCTGTGTGATCGCCAAGATCGACGGCGAGATTTCCTTCGGCGGCACCGTCCGCGGCAAGAAGAAGGTCATCGCGACCGATCCGGAAAGCGGCGAGCACGTCGACCACCTGGTGCCGATGGGTCGCCACATCATCGTGACCGAGGGCGACCTCGTGAAGCGGGGCGACCAGATCACCGAGGGGCCGGTCTCGCCGGAAGACCTGCTCGAGGCCTGCGGCGCGCAGGAACTCCAGGAGCACCTCGTCAACGAGGTCCAGTCGGTCTATCGCGTGCAGGGCGTTGAAATCAACGACAAGCACATCGAGATCATCATCCGCCAGATGCTCCGCAAGGTGAAGGTCACCGACCCGGGCGACGCCGACCAGTTCCTCTGGGGTGATCAGGTCGATCGCACGACCTTCAACCAGGTGAACGACGAGATCATCGCCAACGGCGGCAAGCCGGCGGAGGCCGAGCCCGTGCTGCTCGGCATCACCAAGGCCTCGCTGGAAACCGACTCGTTCATCTCGGCGGCGTCCTTCCAGGACACCACCCGGGTGCTCACCGAGGCGGCCACGCTCGGCAAGATCGACTACCTCAGCGGCTTCAAGGAGAACGTGATCATGGGTCACCTGATCCCGGCCGGCACCGGCTTCGACCGCCACCGCGAGAGCGAGATCGAGTTCACGGTTGAAGAGCCCGAGCCGATCATCGAAGAGCCCGGGGCCGAAGACGACGAGGAAACCGCACCGACCGGTGTGGAGACCGCCTGACCGGTCGTCGAATCCATTCCAAAGCCCGGTTTCGCAATACGCGGGACCGGGCTTTTTTGGGGTCCGCCCCGTACGGACCGCGAGCTTGAGAGGCTGTCGGGAAACGCGGAGCTTTTTGGATGAGGCCTTGGCGGGTAGTTTTTGGCATGGCGCAAT
>NZ_JBISBU010000043.1:0-48035 GCF_044385805.1 Haloferula sp. A504 | reverse complement strand
CGGATAACCTGCCGGTTTTGAGGGCAATGTCTAGCAAAAAGGAAACATCCCTTGCAACAGAGGCCCCGCAACTCCTGCGACACAAACGCCCTGCGCGAGCCGGGATTCCCAAGAAATTCGTCTTGCCAAGGCTCCGGAGCCTCCCTACCCCCTCCCCGCCCTCTGGCCCAACAAGCGCGGATAGCTCAGTTGGTAGAGCACTCGGCTTTTAACCGATTGGTCCTGGGTTCGAGTCCCAGTCCGCGTACTTTTTCTCCTTTCTAAGCCGTTTTCCCTCGTGAAACAGCTTTTCTCCCACGGGGTCCGGGGAGACTCGAACCCAGCGGGTTCGAATGCAGGAAGCCGTCCGTAACGGCGGCATTCTTCTGCGAACGCAGAGAGCCAAACTGGCATGGACGGATCCCGCGGACGTCGGAGGAGTCAATCCCAGTCCGCGTACTTCCCCCATCTTTTAATCTTTCGGCGGAATCCGCCGCGTCAGACCACCCAAAGTGGGAACAGGAATGGGAACATTACGGGGCAGATTCGGCCTACCCTATGGCTCCTGAGTGTAGGTGCCGCAGCGACTCAACCGAAGCCCATCGTTCTATTACGAGGAAATCTGCCCTTCACGAAGGCAGCATAAGTTGGAGCTCTGCAAGGGTCCCCAAGGACTCCGGTAATCATTAGCACTCTCTGTTCTTCAGGAAGCAGAATCCGTTGACGATGCGTGGCTTACGGGATTCCGAATCCGTTTGCACAGGTGTCTCTCTGATGCGAGAAACCACGGGACGGGAAACGCTTGCAATAATTGAATGAATTTATTACACTCCCTCCAATAGGACCAGTTCATGAGCAAGACCACCACCATCAGCGTCCGGGTCCCGCCGGACACCCGCGCTTGGCTTGAGCGACGTACTCACAAGATGGGAACCGCGGGCTCGGCGGCAGCCCGCATCCTTGAGGAATCGCGCCGAATGGAAACCTACCGGGGCGTCGACTTTCGGGACACGCCCGACGGCCGGCTGGCCTTTGTATCGGAAACCCGGGTGCCGGTGCATCTTTTCGCCCGCACGGTGCGCGATTATGAGGGCAACCTGCGGGAGGTGGCGACCCACTACGGCTGGCCGCTCTGGAAGGTGGAGTCGGCCTGGGCCTATACCGGAGCCTACCATGAGGAAGTCGCCGAGGATGACCGCACCTTCGACGCCCGCGACGACTTCGCAGCCCTCAAGGCGATCCTGCCAACTCTCGAAAAGGCGGTCGCCAGAGAGTGATGAAACTGCTTCTTGATGAACACCTCTCCCCGAAGTTGGTCGAAGTCGTCCGCTCACTGGCACCTTTGCTCGATATCGTGAGCATCCACCAGTGGCAGGACGGCCAATTCACCAACCAGCCGGACGAGCGCATCCTGCGGTCCGCCGCGGCGGAGGGTCGAGTGCTGGTCACCTTCGACGTGCGCACGATCCCGGCCATCCTGTCTGACTTCGCTGTCTGCGGCGAGAATCATGCCGGTGTCATCTTCATCTCTGCAAAGTCGTTTGCCTCCAACGACTTCAAGTCCCTCGCCCGGGCCATCGCGGAACGCGCTGAGCGGGCCGGCGATGAGGATTGGCGCAACCGCGTGGAGTTCCTCACCAAGCCCTGAAGGCCTGGACACGGGATCTGCTCCTCCCGACAGAATCGGCGATTCCCCCGGTCGCCCCCATCGAGACGGGGTTGTCGGGATCGCGAACATACAGGTTGGTGGTTCATACAGAATCACTCCAGGTTCGCCATCGCTCCCCGAATCCGAGTGTAGCCCCAACCCCGGTTCTCCTCCGCCATCCTGATCACCAGATCCCTCAACTCCTCTTGGGTGGGCGGGCGACCGGACCGGCGGCGTTTCCCGCTCGAATCGTACTTCTTCGCGATCAGTTTCCGGTGCCACGCCAGCAGGGTTTGCGGAGTCGCCAGCCCCACGATCTCCTTCAATCGCCCGAAGCGGATCCGCTTTGCCTTGCGCGCCAGGCGCCTCCTCTGGTCGTCAGTAAACCGCAGGCGTTTCTTTCCCTGAAGTTCCTTCAACACCCTGACCTCTTCACGAAGATACTCGATCACGTCCTGCTGCGGACGGTTCATCCAGCCGGTCAACGCCGCCGCGATCAGGGTCATCACATTCATTGGCGCAGTCTGACCGCCCGAAGACACCGGACACGACCAGAAATCGGCCCCAATACTGGCGGCCCAACCCTACTGGGTATCAGCCGATTCGGTTGTAATCCAATTTCCGGACACTACGCGACCTCCGGAGCTGGCGAACCGGCGTTGCCTTCATTCCCAGGCATCCGGTGATGCTTCCAGGAACGCTGCACCAGAACCTGCTCTACGGCATCGATGACCCCGACGGCCTTGACCAAGCGCTTCACGATGCGGCCTTGGATGCATTCATCCGGCAGCTTCCGGCCGGACTCGATACCCGGGTCGGCGAGAAAGGCCCGGCGCTCAGCGCGAGCCAGTGCCAGCATCTCGCGATTGCATCCGCAATGCTCCGGAAGCCCAGGTTGATCTTCTTCGAGGAAGCCGGCGGCAGGCTCGGTGGAGAAGATGCATGGGCATTTCACACCGCCCTGCGTCGCCTGTTCACCGGGCGGACCGTCATGATGATTCCATGCAGGGAATCGACCTTCGAACTTGCTTCCCGCACCCTGATCTTCCGCAACGGCCGGATCGTGTTCGACGGTGACGCGGCGGACGCCCCGCAAGCGAAGCAATGGCCCAAGGGATGCCTTGAAACGGGCGGGGCGTAGCCGAGAGATTGCTCGCCACCTCCGAAGGCGTCCGGCATGTTTCGGCGCCATGCACCGCTCGATCCACCTCATCATCCAGCTCGCAATGCTTGGCGCCTTGCTGCCTGGCACCGAGGCGTCCGCCGCCCGTCGCCCGGACATCCTGTTTATCGCGGTCGACGATCTCAACGACTGGATTTCGCCGCTCGGGGGTCACCCGCAGACGATCACGCCCCACTTCGACCGCCTCGCCGGACAGAGCGTGCTCTTCACCAATGCCCACTGCATCGCACCCGCCTGCGGCCCGGTCCGCGCCGCGATCATGAGCGGCGTCGCCCCGTGGAGGTCGGGCCTCTATCAGAACACCCAGCCGCTGCGTCAGGTGATGCCCGACGTGACCCTGATGCCGCGCCACTTCTCCAACCACGGCTACCACTCGTCGGGGTCCGGAAAGATCCTCCACTACGTGATCGATCCGCCGAGCTGGGACGCCTACTTCCCGGACAAGAAGGACGACGATCCATTCCCCTTCACCCTCTATCCGGAAAAGCGCCCGGTCTCGCTTCCCCGAGGGGGGCCGTGGCAGTACATCGAAACCGACTGGGGACCACTCGATTGCAGCGACGAGGAATTCGGCGGCGACCACGCGGTGAGCGGATGGGTGGCCGAACAACTCGCGCAGCCACCCGAAAAACCCTTCTTCCTGGCCTGCGGCATCTACCGTCCGCACGAGCCGTGGTTCGTCCCGCGCAAGTACTTCGAGCCGTTTCCGATCGACGAGATCCAACTGCCTCCGGGCTACCGCGCCGACGACCTCGACGACGTTCCACCGGCCGGCCGCAAGCTGGCTCGAAACCGCTATTTCCCGCACATCCTCTGGCACGGCGAATGGCGAGCCGGCGTCCAGGGCTACCTCGCGTCGATCCACTTCGCCGATGCCATGCTGGGCCGCGTGCTCGACGCCTTGGAGAAATCCCCGCGCCGCGACAGCACGATCGTGGTCCTCTGGGGCGACCACGGCTGGCACCTCGGCGAGAAGGAACACTGGCAGAAATTCACCGGCTGGAGGGCCTGCACCCGCGTCCCCTTCCTCATCGCGGTGCCACCGGGTTGCCCGGGCCTGCCCGAGGGCACCAGGCCGGGACGTCGCGACCAGCCGGTCTCGACCTTCGACACCTTCCGCACCCTGCTGACCCTGACCGGGGTCCCCGACCGCGAAGACCTGCCGGTCGGCGGCCGCGACCTCACCCCGCTGCTGGCCGATCCCGACACCGACTGGCCGCACGTCGCGATCACCCAACTCGACCACCCCGGCGACTTCGCCGTTTCGGGAAAAGACTTTCGCTACATCCACTATCGGAACGGCGGCGAGGAACTCTACGACATCCGCAACGATCCCTACGAGCACGTGAACCTGGCCGGGGATGCCGCTCACGCCGCCACGCTGGACCGGATGCGCCAACTCGGGCCGCAGGACCCGGAGCCGCTCAATACTCCCGAGGCCCTTGCCCCGGAACTGGCCAAGGCCCCGCGCATCCGCCTGACCCGCGACGTCGAGGCGCCCCCGTCCGTGGCCGAAGGAGCAGCCGTTCCGGTCATCGTCCGCAACATGAAATCCGAGCCGGTCCGCCTGCTGTGGCTCGATCCCGACGGGAGCCGCGAGCCCCGCGGCGAAATGGCGAAGGCCTCGCAACGCCTGCTCCGAACCCATGTCGGCGCGACCTGGTTGGTGGAGAGTGCCGAAGGGAAACTCCTCGGTCACTTCGTCGTCCCACCGAAAGGGGTGCAGGTGAAGGTGGAGTAGGGCGGAGCGGCGAAATCCCGGTCTTGGTTCGGGACGAACGACACTTCTTCAAGCGGGCAACCCGGTCTGAAGGTCGAAGGTCTGAGCCACCTCGAATCGTGAAAGCACGCCTGAAGTAGTGCCGTTCGGGCCAGGACATTCACGACGTCCTTTCACGAGGTCGGCCGCATCACGCGGATGAAAGCCGCCCCGCCCCGTCATGGCGCTTCCCCCTTCGCCAGGGCTTCGGGGGACGGGTGGAAAGCGCCACTCCCCGTCGCCTGCAGCATCCTCACCGCCTGCCACGCCCCGGCGACCTCGTGGACGCGGACCATCGCCGCCCCGCGGCGGACGGCGGCGGCGATGCAGGCCATGGTTCCGGCGTCGCGGTCCGCGGGCTCGGGGAGGTCGAGCACCTCGCCAATCATGGTCTTGCGGCTCACCGGAACCATCAGCGGACGTCCGAAACGGTTCAGCCGCTCGAGTTCGCGATAAATCGTCAGGTTGTCGTCACGCTGCTTGGCGAAATCGATCCCCGGATCGAGCACGATCGCCTCCCTGGGCAAGCCCGCCTCTTCCGCCATGCGGATCTTTTCGTCGAAAAACTCCTCAAGCGCCGCCATCACATCCGGCCAGCGCTGCTCGAGCTGCGCCACCTTCGGCGGGCCGATGGTGTGCATGATCAGCAGCGACGCGCCGGCTGCGGCGCACAAGCGCGCGTTGCGGTCGTCCGGCAGGCCGCCCATGTCGTTGACCAGCTCGACGCCGAGAGGCAGCACCGCCGCGACCACCTCCGGTCGCCAGGTGTTGGCCGAAACGACCGGCGGCCAGAGCTGATCCGCGTCGCGCCGCTTCGTCTTGGCCACCACCTCCGGCCAGGCCTCGAGGAAGCCCGCAAAGCGCCGGACCTCCTCGTCGACGGCAACCGCCTGGCGGTTGGTGCGGGCGCTTTCCGCCCCCACGTCGATGACGTCCGCTCCGGCCTCGGCCTGGGCCCTGGCGATGGCCAGCGCCTCAGCGAGATCGAGCGTGCCGTCGCCGGAAAAGGAATCGTCGTTGACGTTGATGATCCCCATCACCAGCGGGCGGCGGGGAAAGCGGACTTCACGCTGCGGGAGCTTCCAGATCATCCATCGAGGTGCTCGTCGAGCCAGAGCGCGATTTCATCGACGATCTGCTGGTAGCTGCCATCGCTGAAGGAGTGTCCCTCCCCTTCGATCCGCAGGAGCCGCTTCGGCTCCCGCGCCGCCTCGAAGGCGTCGTCGCTGTCCACCGGCAGCACCACGTCGTCGGCGGTGCCATGAATCAGGAGCAGGGGCCGGTCGAGTCCCGACACCTCGTCGAAGAGGTCGCCGATCGACTCCATGTCGTCGACGTAGCTCCGCGACAGCGGGCAGTCCGGCTCGTCCCACATGTTGCCCTCGTCCGGCGTGACCTCGCCGAACTCCGCCTCGCAGAATTCCTCGGTGCGGATCATGCCGGCGAGGTGCACGAGCACCTCGAGGCGCGGATCGGTCTCCGCGGTCATCAGCCCGACGGCCGCCCCCATACTATGACCGCAGTAGGCAAGGCGGACCCCCTCGGGAAGCTGGTCGAGCAGGTCGCGCAGGTCCTCGCTTTCCTTGGTCACGGTCGCCTCGCGGAAGTCGCCTTCCGAGTCCCCGTTGCCGGAGAAGGAAATCCGCAGGCACGGCCAGCCCTTCGCCGCCAGCCCCTCGGCCACCGCCACCAGCAGTGGCCGGTCCTTGTTGCCGGTCACTCCGTGACCGAGCAGCACCAGCCGGTCCGGCCGGGTCCCCGGATGAAACGCCACGTCCAGCCGCTCTCCGCGGCGGTTCCGGAATTCGATGTTCTCAAGCATCGTCCAGCCTCCCGGGAAAGGTCAGTTCCGCCACCGCCGACTTGTCGAGTTCACCACGGCCGAGATCCATCAGGCGCCGATACTGAGCTTCGGTCGCCTTGGAAAGCGGCACGTCCACCTTCGCCGCCACCGCCAGGGCGTTGGCGATGCCGCTGTCCTTGGCGGCATGGGCGGCAGAGAAATAGCAGTCGTGGTCCCTTACCAGCATGTCCCCGGCATCGGTCTCCAGTACCCGCGAGTTCGCGCCGGTCTGGGAAAAGACCTCGCACAGGACTTCCAGGTCGAGACCGAGCGCCTTGCCGAGCCCTAGGCCCTCGGCGAGCGCGGCGGTGTTGATGTTCATCACCATGTTGACCAATGCCTTCACCTGGGCGGCGCGACCCGTTTCACCGATGTAGCGCAGCGACTTCGACAGATCCTTCAACAACGATTCCAGGTCCCGGAACACCGCCTCGTCTCCGCCGACCATCAGATACAGCGTGCCATCGCGGGCCTGGGGAATGCTCGACGCCATGCAGGCCTCCAGCGCCTTGGCACCGACCGCCTCGCAGCTTGCCGCCACCTCCTCGTGCATCGCCGGGCTGATCGTCGCGCAGTTGACGAACACCGTGCCGGCCGCGTCCTTGAGCAGGGCGTCGTCCGCGAAGATCGAGCGCATCGCCTCGTCGTCGGTGACCACCGTGAAGACCACGTCGGCCGCCGCCGTCACCGCCGCGAGGTCCGGCGCGGCCTCGCATGCGAGTTCCGCGGCGAGTTCGTCCGCCACCTCCTTCCGGAGGTCATGCACGACGACGACCTCGTGACCGCAATCCTTCATCCGGCGGGCCATGTTGGCGCCCATCCGGCCGAGTCCGACCAAACCAATCTTGTGAGCCATGCCCCGACCATGAGGCCGGTCCTCCCGGCTGTCCACCCGCCATCACCAACTTCCGCCGGTGAGACGCCGCGCCGCGGATCCGACCCGCCCGGGGTAGTCCCCGGAAAATTCCCATACGCCGTGGATCGGCGATTCACTGAGTCCCCGCTTCGCCGCGGGCGCCCCGGTTCGCAGCGCGAGAATCAGGTCGCTGTTGACCCACGGATGCTTGAACCAATAGCGATGCCCGGTGATGTCAAACCCGCGCTGTTGCTGGCCGAGTGAGGTATCGATCGCCTCCAAGCGTGGCATGGACCGGAGCACCGCCCGTTCCTCGTCGTTCAGATGCCTCGGGGCAAATCCGAGACGCCGGCCATCCCCCATCAATCGCGCCGACCACTTCAGGGCCCCGTCGGCATCCGACATGTAGACCAGCACGTCATCGCTGAGGCCGTGGATCGCGGGCAGCCGGTCGAGGAAATCCTTCACCGGCACGTCCCCCGCGGCAAAAGCCATCACCCCCAGCCGGTAGCGCTTGCGTGCGGCACCGAGGTCCCCCTGCCCGAGTGCCGCGAGTGCACGCGAATGCACCCGCGCTCCGGCGCTCCAGGAGATGATGTGGATCCGCTGCGCGCAGGTGCCGTCCGCCAGCAGGCGGATCGTCTCTGCCAGGCGGTCCGCGGACCGGCGCGCGTGATCGACATCCACGCCGTCGAGGTAGGAGAGGATCTCCTGGTGCGTCGGCCAGTCGAAGGCCACCGGAGTGAAGTCGCGGCCGGCGAAGTGTCCCAGTTCCGCGGCAAAGGCGCAGGAATGCAGGAAGTCGACCTTGGCCCCGTGGACGTAGATGACGACGTCGCGCGTGCTCGTGCGGCGGACGGCCCGATCCACCGCCGCCGCCCATCGCTTCATGACCGCCGGATCCTCGTCCGTGCCGAACTCGTCGAACCCCGCCAGGCGCAAGGGCATCGGCCGAGGCCGCGGATGGATGGTGGAGACTTCGGCGAGGACCTCCCAAGTGTCGGTCTCCTCACCGATCTCCACGGAGGCCTTTCCAAACCGGAGTGTGGCATCCACCCCGTTTCCGTAATGGTCCCCCGAGGGCCGGCGATTGGTGGAGTAGAACACCTCGACATCGGTGCGCTTTTCCGCCGCCGGGAGATGCCCGAAAGGATCCACCTTCCCGTCGAGATACATCACCGGAGTGGGCATCAACCATTGGGGCTTCGGGCCGGAACCGCAGGAAGTCAGGACGAGGGCCAAGGCGACGGCGGAGAGAAAAGAGCGCATGATGAGCGGCGAACCCTGCCCGTTTCCCGCATCGGTGCAACCTCGAAACAAGCCGCCCCTTGCGAAAGCAACCGGCCCGCCCGACGTATCCACGCATCGTGTCTTGTCTCCGCTCCACCCTTCTCGCCTTCACCGCCGGCCCCGCGCTCGCGGCGTCCCCGGGCGCGGGCTGGGAGGCCGAAGTGCTGCCGTGGCTGGAAAACTACTGCTATGACTGCCACGGCGACGGGGTAGACAAGGGGGAGCTGAGCTTCGACGACTACGACAGCATCGAGTCGATGATTGCCGACCGTGAACGCTGGAAACGCATCCGCGGCCACATCGAGCACCACCTGATGCCTCCTCCGGACGAGTTTCAGCCGCCGGTCGGGGACCGGGAAAAGATCATCCGCTGGATCGATTCCACGATCTTCCCCACCGACCCGGACAACCCGGACCCCGGCCGCGTGACCCTGCGCCGTCTGAACCGCATCGAGTACCAGAACACCCTGCGCGACCTGCTCGGGGTGACCGTGGATGCCGGGGAACTGCTGCCGCCCGACGACTCCGGCTACGGTTTCGACAACATCGGCGACGTCCTCACGCTTTCCCCGGCGCACCTCGACCGCTTTCTCGACGCGGCCCGCCTCGGGCTCGACCAGGCGGTCCGGACCACGCCGATGCCGTTTCCGTCGAAACGATTCGCGGGCAGGCAACTCGAGGGGCCGGGCCATCGCAGCGATCAGGGCCACCTGCTGACCACCAACGGCTCGATCCGCGTCCAGCCCCGCGCCCACAAGCCGGGCCGCTACCGGATCGTGGTCGGGGCCGGAGCCAGTCGCGCGGGCGACGAGGCGGCGCGGCTGGAGTTGGCGATCAACGACCGCAAGGCGGCGCTGTGGGAGATCCGTCAGACGATGGAACAACCGGGCCGCCATCATTTCGAGTTCAAGCTCGGGGAGCCGCGGGAGGTGCCGATCACGCTTTCGTTCATCAACGACTTCTACGACCCCGAAGCGGCCGATCCCGCCCTCCGCGACCGCAACGTGATCGTCAGCGAGATCCGCCTCGAAGGCCCGCTCGACGGACCCCGCCTGCCGAAGCCGGAAAGCCATCGCCGCATCTTCGGCGAGCGCCCGGATGGCGCGGATGACGAAGCCTGGGCGGCCGACATTTTCCGGCGCATGGCGCGCCGGGCCTTCCGGCGCCCTCCCCACGACGGCGAAGCCGAGCGCTACCTGCATTTCGTGCGGCTGGCGAAAGAGGAGGGACGAAGCTTCGAGGAAGGCGTGAGTCACGGCCTGGAAGCGATGCTGGTTTCGCCCGCCTTCCTGTTCCGCGAGGAGCCGCAACCCGAACCGGACAACGCCGAGCGCATCCACCCGATCAACGAACACGCGCTGGCCTCGCGCCTGTCGTATTTCCTGTGGTCGACCATGCCCGACGAGCGACTGATGCGGCTGGCCGACGAGGGCCGGCTCCGCAAGGAACTCGACGCCGAGATCGACCGCATGCTCGACTCGGACCGCTCGCGGGCGCTGATCGAGAACTTCGTCGGTCAATGGCTCCAGCTGCGGGACCTCGAGAGCGCCAATCCCTCGTCGAAGGCCTTCCCGAAATTCCGGCACCGGCTTCGCTCCCACATGAGGACCGAGACCCGGATGCTCGTCGAGCACCTCATCCGCGACGACCGGCCGCTCACCGAGTTGCTCGATGCCGACTACACCTTTCTCAACGAAGAACTGGCCCGGCACTACGGCATCGAGGGCGTCAAGGGGCCGGAGTTCCGCCGGGTCTCGCTGCAGGACAACCCGCGTCGCGGACTGCTCGGCCACGGCTCGTTCCTGCTGGTCACCTCCCATCCGCTCCGCACCTCGCCGGTCCTGCGCGGCAAGTACGTGCTGGAGAACCTGCTCGACACCGCACCCCCGCCGCCGCCGCCGAACGTGCCGCAGCTCACGCCGCCCGCGAAGCACGGCAAAGGCCTGAGCCTGCGCGAACAAATGGAAAAACACCGCGACGATCCCGCCTGCTCGTCCTGCCACGCCCTGATGGATCCGATCGGCTTCGGACTCCAGAACTTCGATGCCGACGGGACCTTCCGCACGGAGGAAAACGGTCGGCCGATCGACGCCTCCGGCCGGTTGGCCGAAGGCCAGCGCTTCCACGGACCGGATGAACTCCGGGAAATCCTGCTGCGCGACCACCGCGACGACTTCCACCGTTCGGTGGCATCGAAGCTGCTCACCTACGCCCTCGGACGCGGCACCGACTGGTATGACCGGCCGGCCATCGACGGCATCATCCGGAAAACCGAAGAGGCGGGTGGCCGCACCCGCGCCATGATCCGGGCGGTCATCCATTCCGCGCCATTCCAGTTTCGCCGGGGAGAAGGTTGAAGGATTTCGAAAAGGAACGACGTTTACACTTAGCCGATGATTCATTCCCGCCGCCGATTTCTCAAAGGTGTGGCCGCCACTCTGGCGCTGCCTTCGCTCGACTCCTTCGCCGCCTCGACCCGGGTTGCGGCCGCCCACCCGACCCGGCTGGGCTTCGTTTACATCCCCAATGGAGTGAACCTCGAAAAGTGGCTGCCGACGGGAAGTGGCCGGGATTTTGAGCTTTCCGAGTCGATGCAGCCACTCGCCGGCCTGCGCGACCAGTTCTCGGTGCTGCGCCACCTCGACCACGAAAAGGCCTTCGCCAATGGCGACGGGGCCGGCGACCACGCCCGCGCCAATGCCACCTTCCTCACCGGCTGCCAGGCCCGCAAAACCGCCGGGGCGGACATCGAGATCGGCATCTCGGTCGACCAGATCGCGGCCCGCCAGATCGGCCACCGGACCCGCCTGTCCTCGCTCGAGCTTTCCACCGATCCGCCCCGCCGCTCCGGCCACTGCGATTCCGGCTACTCCTGCGCCTACCAGTTCAACCTTTCCTGGCTCGACGAAAACACCCCCGCCCCCGCCGAACGCGACCCCCGGCTCGTGTTCGAAAAGCTCTTCGGCTCGGGCGATCCGAAGCAGGACGCCCGTCGCCGCTCCTATCGGAAGAGCATCCTCGACTTCGTGCACGAGGACGCCAAGCGCATGCAGCAGCGGCTCGGATCGACCGACCGCGGAAAGATGGACGAGTACCTGACGGCCGTCCGCGACATCGAGTCGCGCATCGAGCGCGCCGAGAAGTTCCGCTTCGAGGTCCCGGAGGAGAACCGCCCGACCGGCGTCCCCGAATCCTACAAGGAGCACATCCGCATCCAGTTCGAGTTGATGGCCCTGGCCTTCCAGACCGACTCGACGCGGATCTCCACCTTCATGCTCGCCCACGACGGCTCGAACCGCCCCTTCCCCGAACTCGACGTCCACAGCGGCCACCACGAGCTTTCCCACCACCGGGGCAACCAGGACCACCTCGAGAAAATCGCCCGGATCGACGCCTTCTACGTCGAACAACTGGCCGTCTTCCTCGAGAGGCTGAGGAACACCCGCGAGGGCGAGGGCAACCTGCTCGACCACTCGATGATCGTCTATGGCGGCGGCATCGCCGACGGCAACCGGCACAACCACGACGACCTGCCCGTACTGCTCGCCGGCGGAGGCAGCGGCCAACTCGATCCCGGCCGCTTGATCGAGGCCGAGGAGGGCACGCCGATGACCAACCTCTACCTCTCGCTGCTCGACAAGATGGGCGTCGAAGCCGAGCGCGTCGGCGACTCCACCGGCGTCCTCGAGTCGATCTGACGGTGGCGGCCCCGGAAAAGGAGCCCCGCTTCGAGCGGTTGGACCGGACCGCGCGTCGACAGAAAACCTTCCCCGAAGGGAGGCCGGGCTTGCGCTACTTGATGAAGTAGCCCGAGACGCGCCAGACGCCATCCGCCTTCATCGGTGTGATCGTCTCGACGGAATCACGCTTTCCTGAGAATGACGTCTTGAACTGGACGACGACATACTCGCCATCGGGCGCGCCCGGAAGCGAAGTCTTGTGCTCCGCAGTGACCAGCTCGCGCGACTCCACCTTGCCAAAGGGCTTCCGAACCGCAGCGATCATCCCGACCCATTGATCCTCCTTCACCTGGTCCTTGAAAAACGGCGCCGCCTGCTGCCAGCTCTTCTTGTATTCCTTGCCATCCACCAGTGCCAGCCACTCCTTTGCGGCGGAAACTGCGGCATCCGTCCTCTCGTCAGCTCTTGCGTTCCCCGGGAACAGGCTGACGGCGCATGCAAGTAGCAGCGCCCCGATCATTGCTGTCTTTTTCATCGGCTTCTCCTTGGTTGGGCTTGTTCATGTTTCGTGCCAGAAGATGAAGACGCGAAGCATGCCAGCATCCGCATCCTCGGCAACGTAGATGCGGGAAAACTCTCCATCCGGAAGGTTCGCGCTGGCTGCCCAACCGCTCGTTGAAGCCATCCACTTCTTCCACGCCTCTCCTCCAAACTTTGTGAGGTAGGGTTCGGGATCGACACTTCCGTCCCCCGATGCACGAGAGGCCTTCACCCTATCCCAAGGAGCCATATCAACGTCAGAGGACAGGCGACCCCGACCCCACGAGGCGCTGGCGCTGTCCCGTTGCTTGGATTGAATCGTCAAAAGCGGTCTGCGACAAGGGCGCTGTAAGGGGTCGTCCTCATCCGGCTTATACACTATTCCTTGTCTCGCTCTTTGAGGTCCGAAATGTCAAGACGACGTTCGGACCTCATGACATACACGATGAATACCTTCTCGTTCTCGACTCGATGGAAGATCCGTAACGGGCCGACAACGAGATGCCGGTATCGCGAATCGGGAAGATCGTGGGGGACTGGGCACATCTCGGGAAAAGTCTCCAGCAAAGCAGCCTTCTCAAAGACGGTTTGAACGAGGCGGCAGGCCGCATGGTGATCATCGAGTGCGACGTAGTCAGCGATCTGTTCGAGATCTTGAAGCGCCGGCTCGGTCCAAATCAATCGAGCCATCGGGACATCCGCTTCTTCGCCTCGGCGTGGGTGAGCACCCGGCCCTCCTCAATCGCCTTCTCACCCTTAGCGATTCCTTCAAGAAGCCCAATCCTCGCCTGCATTGCTTCGTAGCTCTCCACGTCCACAAGGTAGGCTGCCGGAAGTCCGTGCTGGGTGATCAACACGGGCTCGTGGTCGGTCGCAATCTCGGTGATGAGATCCGTCGCCCTCCGCTTTAGGGTCGTAACGAGTTCTGTTCGCACGAAGTGATACTAAAGTATCACTCGGGGCCCGGCAATCTGATTTCTTGCACAACAGTTTTGTTTGATATCCCGAGTGATCTTGTGGGGAGGATAGTCCGTGAAAGCCTGATTTTTAAGGGAATTGTTCCGGACAGGGTGTTGATATCAAGGCCACCGGACGAGAGTGGCGGTCAGCCGCCAAGGTCGGGTGATATCAACGGCTCAACTGCTGCTCCGACGGGCCGGGCTGGGGATTTCAGAAGGTGGATTTCAGATTTTGGATTTTGTGGGTTGCCTGAAGGGCTGCGCCCGACGCGATGAGCCGCCCGAGGGGATGGCGGTCCTTTTGAGAGAAGAGAAGATGCCGGTTTCATCATCGGCGGTCCTTGGGAAGAGGCCGGTTTCGCCACGGAGATCCTCGGGCAAGGCGATCCGGTCAGCGGGTGGCGAGCACCTCGTGGTAGACCGCCAGCACGCGCTCGGCGGCGCGTTGCCAGCTTGCCCGCCCGGTCTCGTCGCGCGCCTGGTTTCCGAGGGAATCACGCAACCCGGGAGCACGCAGCAGTGCCGACACCGCCCCGGCCATGGCGGCGACATCGCCGACGGGGACGACCCGGGCCGACGAAAGGACCTCGGCAACGCCGCAGTGGTCGGTCACCACCGCCGGCACGCCGTGCGCCGCCGCCTCGAGGGCCACCAGCCCGAAGGGCTCGGACTTCGACGGCAGACACAGGACGGAAGCGTCCGCCAGTTCCGCCATCACCGCGCTCCGACTCAGGAAGCCGGGAAAACGGATTCGGTCTGCGATTCCCTCATCGGCGGCGAGCCGCTTGACCTCCTCCAGCAGCTCCCCGCTGCCCACCATGGCAAACTCCGCCTGCGGCAATCCGCCGGCCACGAGCGCGGCCATCCGCACGAAGTCCTGCGGTGCCTTCTGCGGTGTCATCCGACCGACGAACAGGACCTTGCAGCGCCGCCCGGCCGTCCCGGGCCGCGGCGGGGTGCCCACCCCGTTGGGCACCACCGCGATCTTGTGGGCGGGGATCCGGTAGTACCGCTCGCAGCGTGCGGCGGTGTAGCGGCTAACGGCGATCACCCGTTCGGCCGCCCGCATGCCGGCGCGCTCGATCAGGAAGATGCGGTTGCGCTGCTCCGATCGATCGAGTTCCAGCGAGTGGAGGTGCAGCACGATCGGAAGCCCCCGCTTCCGGGCGAGTTCCATCGCCGCCGGCACCGTCAGCCAGTCGTGGGCGTGGATGAGGTCGAAATCGCCGTCGTGTCCGGTGCCGGCGAAGGCCTGCACCTGGCGCAGCAGATCGCCCTCGTAGTCCCGTCCCCCGCCGTAGGCATCGCCCGTGTCGCCGTCGGGAAGGCGGACGGTCAGGTCGACCTTGTCGCGGAGCGCCCCGGCCAGCGCCGCACAGGCCACCCCGAGGCCGCCGGTGATTTTCGGCGGATACTCCCATCCCAGCATCAGCACCTTCGGAAGACCCATCGGCCGAGCAAAACAGGGACGGCACGAACTTCAACGTTGGAGTGCGGTGGCTTGCCGCCGCTTGGGGAACCACCGACCGGCATGGAGAGCTCCCATCATCATCACGAATCCGGGAAAGCCGGTGGAACAGGTCTCACCTCGCAGATTCCGATGGCGACACCATGGATACCGACAACTCGAAAAGCGGAGGCACGCCTCCGCGGTCCAAATCCTCAGAAAATCAGCCACCAGCCGATCACAAAGATCGGGACGTCGACGATCGCGTGGCTGACCCAGCAGGGCCATACCGAACGGTAACGCAGGTAGAGCCAGCTCCACAGCAGGCCCCCGACGAAAACACCGAGCGAGGCCAGCGCCGTGACCCTCCAGTCGAACTGCGCCCACAGCGCGAAGATGTGATGCAGGGTGAAGCCGAAGGCCGATGCCACCACCGCCGCCTTGCCGCCGATCAGCTTCTCGAACTGGCGGAACACGAACCAGCGCCACACGTATTCCTCCACCAACGAATTCACCGTGATCCAGTAGATCGCGGCGCCGATGAACACGACCGGGTTCGCCAGGCCCGTGAGTTCGGCGCGCTCCCGGATCATTCCGGAGTCGATCCAGCCAAACGGGCGGACCAGGAAATAAGCGCCGAAGATCAGCAGGGAAACTGCGACACCGCTGGCCACCGCCGGACCGAAGCCCCCGTGCTCCGCCGGCGACCGGCTCCACGGCTTCCTTTCGACGAAGCGGTACCAGATCGCCGGCAGGGCCACGATCCACAGTTTCGAGAGCCCGAAAAGCACCTGCCCGACCCCCGACTCCGGCCACCAGAACATCCCCGCCAGCACCCCGAGCGACGGCACGGGCAGGAGCAGGAGCAGGGCTTGGAGCGGACGGGACATCACTGGAATTCTCGTGGCGAAACGTCCGGCCTCAATCGGTGGACTTCGCCCACTGCCGCGCCGTTTCCTTCCCCGACTCAATCATCCTCCTCGCCGATTTGGAACCGTGGAGTGCCTTCGGCTGCGGCAAGCGGGTGGTGAGAAAGACGATTTCCTTCCCCGAAGCCTCGGCGTCCTGCCGCCGCCTGCGCTTCAGTTCGGAGTTCGGAATCGTGTGGCAACAGCCGACCACTTCCGCCAGCGACATCCGCTGCGACCGCTCCAGCGGATAATCGATCTCGTGCACCAGGATCCGGTCCACCCCGGGGTCGTCGAGCCAGTGACTGAACGGAATGGCATCGGAAACCCCGCCATCCGCCAGCCATTCGCCGTCGACGAGCCGGGGACGGTAAAGGACCGGCATCGACATGCTCGCCAACACCAACTCGACGAGAGGCCCCTCGCGTCGAACCTCCCCGCTCCGGCGCGAAAGGTTGGCCACCGCCACCTCAAGGGAGGGATCCGTGATCGCCTCCAGACGCCGGTCGCCGATCAGCCGGCCGAGGCGCTTGCGCATCCGGGTGCCGCCGAAGATACCGTTGGCATAGCTCCAGGTCAGGACTCCCGGCAGCCGCAGCAACACGCCCAGATCGAAGAACGCCCGGCGAAACGACAGGCTGTTGATCTCCCTCTCCAGATCCTCGCCGCGCAGCCCCCCCGCCCACAGCGCCCCCGCCAGCGCGCCGGCCGAGGCCCCGGCGATGCGGCACGGGCGGATGCCGTGCCTCCCGAGTTCATTGAGAAATCCGCAGTGGGCGTAGTGGCCGAGCATCGACGAGGCCAGGCAGATCGCGGTGCGCGCTTCAGACATGACTCCCGGCATTGAGTTCCTTGATCTCCGAGACCTTGACCCGATCCCGCGGGTTGAGGAACAGCAACCCGCCGACCAAGGCCCAGACCAGCGAGCAGAAGAATCCGATCAACCCGGCCGCCACCGCGATGTCGGGCGCCATGCCGGTCAGGTCTTCCATCAGCACCTTCAGCGACGCCTCCCGCACCCCGAGACCGGCGATCGAGAGCGGCAGGGCACCGAGCATGTCGCTCACCGGCATCGCCACCAGCACCGGCTCCAGTCCGACTTCCGAACCCGCCGCCCGCGCACCGCACCAGGTGGTGGCGTAGAAGATCGGCAACATCACGATGGCCACCAGCAGCGAGGTCAGCGCGCGCGGCCAGTCCTTCCGATACATGTCGTAGATCTCCGGGAACCGCCGGAGAAACGCAAAGCGCCCCTCCTTCGCCCGGCCGTGGATCCGGGCGTGCACCGACGGATAGGAAAGGACGAACAGCGTGGTGACGAAGAGCATGCCGCCGATGAAGAAGACCCACGCAAACCTCATGATCGCCTTCGTTTCCACGCTCTGGCTCGCCAGCGCGTCGAAACGCCCGGCCGTCAGCATGAAGAAGACCAGCGCCATCGCCACGAAGCCGACCAGGTGGTCGAACATCACCGTCATGGTGACCGCCATCTTCCGTTCCGGGTGATCGCGGATCAGTAGAATGATCCGGGCCGCATCACCGCCGAGACCGCCGACGGCCGCGAGGTTGAAGAGATTGCCGATGAGGGTCAGCTCGGTCGCCCGCCACAAGGACACGCGGACGCCGGCCGCGGCCAGCAGCAGCCACAGGCGCAGGGCGGTGAGAAACACGGTCACTCCGGCCAGCGCGATCCCCGGCACCAGCCATTGCCATCCGAGTTCCGACGGACGGGCGAGGATCGAGTCCCTGAAATTCTCCCCCCTCAACGCCCACCAGAGGCAGGCGGCGGTCAACACCAGCTTGAGGGCGAACAGCAGCCACTTCTTCATCGCCCTCGATCCATCGCCGCGGCGCTCAGCCTTCGATGGCCTTGGCGATGGTTTCGACACTCCGGAGGACCTCCTTCGCCTTCTCCGCGTCGCCGACCTTGAGGCCGAAATGCTTCTCGATCGCCACCACCAGTTGCAGCGCGTCCACCGAATCAAGGCCCAGGCCCTCCGCCCCGAAGATCGGCGTGTCGTCGCCGATCTCCTCGGGTTCGAAGTCGAGCATCAACTCCTCGACCATCACTTCCTTGATTTTCTGCCGCAGTTCCGCTCCGTCTGACATGGTCGTAATTCCGTGATCCTCAGAAAATTCCGCCGTCGATCTTGATGGCGCAACCTGTGACGTAGCCTGCATCCTGACAAGCGAGAAAGAAGACCGCCGCGGCCACCTCCTCCGGCTTGCCGAAGCGCCGCATCGGGATGCCTGCCCGGGCCCGCTTGGCGGCTTCGGCATCCATGTGGCCCAGCGCCTCGGTCTCGATGTAGCCCGGGAGCACCGAGTTGACCGTGATCCCGGCCCGGCCGACCTCCTTCGCCAGCGTCTGCGACAAGGCCAAGACCCCGGCCTTTGCGGCGGCGTAGTTGGTCTGCCCGGCCGGCGGCAGCACGGCGCTCAGGGAGGCGATGTTGATGATGCGCCCGAAGCGGTTGCCCATCATTGGCCGGATGACCGCCCGGCAGCCGAGGAAGACCGAGTCGAGGTTGCTTGAGAGCACCGAATCCCAGGCGTCGTCCTCCATGGTCGCCAGCAGGGCGTCGCGGTGCATGCCGGCGTTGTTCACCAGCACATCGATGCGGCCATCGGCATCGACGATGGTCGCGACGGCCGCCTCCCAGGCCTCGCGCGAGGTCACCTCGAGATCGACCAGGCGGCAGCGTCCGTCGAACTCCGCCGCCAATGCCTCGGCGGCCTCCCGGCGCGACCGCACCCCCAGCCACACGCGGGCCTCGGGATCCTTTTCCAGAAAATACCGCCCGATCCCCAGACCGAGCCCGCCGTTGCCGCCGGTGACCAGAATGCTTCTCACGCCCCCATCCTTGCCGCGATGGACCACTTGGCAAGCGTGGCGCAAAGCTCTGCTTTGCGAGTGATCGCAGAAGCTCCGGCTTCGGCGCAGCGAACGGGATACGACCACCGCCACGCCCACCAATGCCGGCGGGACGCCGGCGCTTCCCTGCCTTTCCGCTTCCCGCTTCCCGATTCTCGCCCGACACTTTGCCCGGATGGAACGCCTCAGCGCCAGCATCGCGACCAAGCTCGAGCGCGAGATCCTCGCCGGCAGGCTCCCGCCGGGCGAGCGCTTGCCCTCGGAAGAAAAACTGTGCCAGCGCTTCGATGCCAGCCGCACGGTCATCCGCGAGGCGATCCAGCAACTCCGGGGCCGGGGCCTGCTGCGCACGCTCAAGGGCTCCGGCACGTTCATCGAGATTCCATCGCTGAAGGCCCTCGGCAGCGCGATTGGCACCTACTCCGCCCTGGCCGAAGACGCCGACTTCCACGAACTCATCGATTTCCGCATCGTCATCGAGAGCGAATGCGCCCGACTCAGTGCCGTCCGGGCGGGTGAACGGGCCTTGGAGAAGGTCCGTGCCGCCTTCGCCGAGATGGAACGGGCCGTCGGTGACCGCGCCGCCTTCGCCAAGGCCGACATCGCCTTCCACCGCTCCATTGCCGAAGGCTCGGGCAACCGGATCTACTCCACCCTCCTCGGGGCCCTCGAGAAGCGCTGCATCGAGTATGCCCAGGCGACCCGCGGCGACGACGACTGGTTCGACGGCGTCATCGACCAGCACCGCCGCATCCTCGAGGCCGTCGAAGCCGGCCAGGCCGATCCGGCCGCCGCGGCGATGCACCGGCACCTGCTCGAGTCGCGGCGTCGCTTCGTCGACGTGAAGTCGGGAGAGCGCTGAGGCCGCATTCCGAACGAGTGGCAAGTTTCCCCGGGAAAACAAGGGCACTCGGAAGGAATTTCGAATGCCTAATTCCCGAATGCCGAATGGAGTGCTTGGAGAAGACGACCGACCGACGAATCCCGGCGCCATCGTCGAGCGTGCCTGCGGCTCACAGCGCACCAGCAGCCCTCAAGGTTCAACAAGGGCCTTCCCCTCTCCCTTTGACACGACATTCGGCATTCGGCATTCGGCATTGCCCCGACCCGTCTGACCAAAAGCTGCAGTGACACCCGCGCACCGACAGGACGCCGTGCTCAGCGGCTTTCGAAATCGGTCCAGTAAATCCACGCCGCCCGCCGGCCATCCCCGTCGGCCTCGATCTCGATCTCACCTGCCGGGGCAAATTCGACGTCGATCCGGGCCTCGTCGTTCTCCCAATCGAGGGTTTTCTCGAACACCTCCTTGCCATCCGCCTTGATCCGCAGGGTCACGGTCACTTCGGGAAAAGCCCGCCGGACCTTGCCGCGGATCTCACGCGCCGGCCGGTCGGGCTTGAACGAGACGCGCGCTGGTGACGGGGTGACCAGGACATCATCCGCATCCTCTTCATCCCCGCCCGTCAGCAGGCGGCTCCAGAAACCGCGTCCGCCCTTGGCCACCTCACTCAGGGTTCCCACCGGATGCATGCCCTGTTTCTCGACCTTCATTCCCTGCTTGAGCAGCAACTCCCACTCCGCAGGCTTGCCCGCCAGCGCCGCACTGGGCTCGGCGACGGCCCGTTCCCGGGCGGCGAGGATGCCGGCATCCTTCGCCAGGGTCTCCCTCATCCGCTCGACCGCGAGCGCATCATCGATCTTCCCCGCCCGGGTCAGCTCCTTTTCCTCGGCCCGCAGTGCCACCTCCATCTTGTCGGAAAGCTCGATCAAGGTCCCGGCGTGCTGGCGCAGCACCCCGTCGCGGGCGGTCGCGTACTTCGCACGCATGGCCTTCAAATCATCATCCGCCCCGTCCTTGAGCGATGGCAATGAATCCGGCGCTGCCTTCATCGCCTCGATCTCGTCCCGCACCGGCACCACGACCTTGAGGTCGCCGCTCGCCTTGACCTTCTCCAGATGCCGTTCCAGCGCACCGAGGTAGCTGGCCTCAAGCTGCTTGAGTTGCTCGTCGCGGGTTGAATTGGCCTCGTCGTAGCGGGCCATGAAGGAGGTCTGGAGTTTCCCGAGATCCGCTCCGAAACCGGGCGTCATCAGGGCGAAAACAGCGAGAAGAAGGCAGCGGATCGGTTTCATAAGGGGAGCACAATGAGAGATAGAACACCGCTCAACACCAAAGGTTGTGCGAAAAATCCGCCCCGGGCTACCTGAAATCCTCCTCCCACGCCCGTTCCTCCCCGGTGAAGTAGCGGACCCGCACCTTCTTGAATTCCTCGGTCGAGTAGAGTGCCATGCGCTCACGGATTCCGGTTTCCGCCGCGATGGCATCGAGCGTGGCCTCGCACTCCCCGGCGCTCTTGCCGTGGACCATGGTGAAGAGGTTGTAGGGCCAGTCCGGGTAGCTCGGTCGCTGGTAGCAGTGGCTCACCGCCTGGAACTCCGCCATCCGCTCGCCGAGGCGCTGCAGGGCCTCGGCATCGTCCGGCGGTCCGGCCCAGACGCCCATCGCATTCGCCCGGAAACCGGCCTTGCGGTGGTGAAGCACCGCCGCAAACCGCCGCATCCGGCCGTTTCCGAGAAAACGGGCGTGCATCGCCGCCGCCTCGTCAAACCCCATCCCGAGGGTCCCGGCCACCGCAACGAAGGGTTCGGGGACCAGCTCCAGATCCCGCTGCATCAGTCGCACGAACTCGATCTCCGCTCCGGTCAAGGGATCGCTCTCCCGCCGGCTGGCCTCGGTGTAGGCGGGTGCCGCGCGGTCATCCGGCTTCGATTCGTTCCCGACATCGAAGCGGACCCCGATCTTGAAGAGCTTGAGGGTCGGCAGCAAGCGGGTCGACTCCGCCCCGGAAAGCTCGTGGAGACGATCCACCGTGCCCTCCAGCCCCAGCCGGCTGTCCGGCGGAACGGCGATCGTGTACCACAGGTTGAAGTCGTGGTTGCGCAGGTAGTTGTGGCTGACTCCGGGATGGGCGTTGATCACCTGCACCGCGGACTCGATCTTTTCCGGCGCGATCCGGGCGGCGACCAGGCTCGACGCGTAGCCGAGGCTGCGGGTGTCGAAGATCGCGCTGATCTGCCGGATCACCCGCTCCTCCTTCAGCGCCGCGATCCGGTTGAGCGTCTCCGATTCGCTCAGCCCGCAGCGTTCCCCGATCGCCGCGAAGGGCCGGCGGACGAAGGGAATCGACTCCTGCAGGGCCCCCAACAGGGCGGCGTCCTTGCTTTCATCGGCGGCAGCGTTCACGAAAAATGATCATTCGCAGCCATCATCCCAGTGCTGCCCACATCCTCCCAAATGTGGCGCAAGGTTTCACCTTGCGAGCTGCTGCCCGCGCCGCTGGCGTGGGCGCGGAGTCCTGGCACCTTCACCACAGACAGCCTCGCAATCCATCCATGGAATCCCAAGGGCCAAGGGCCCGACAGATACCAGCCCAGGCCAACGGCCTGGGTGGGGCATCACCAGATTTCCGAGAGCTGAAAGCCTGATCCATGCTTCTTCAGTCCCCACCTTTCAGCTGAGCACGAAGCGATCCCGCCGAAATAAAGGCACCCTCATGGGTGATCAAATCATCGATCCGCCAGCCCTCAGATTCGTAGACAAGCCGAACTGATGTAGCTCTGCGATTTCCTTCGTACTGAGTCCCCTCGCCCCAATCGTAGTAAACAGCGACCGTGGCAGAATCGCCATCCTCCGCAACCTCTCCCAGCGAGAACGTCGTGGGGAGATCCCATGAATTGAAGATCGTCCGATTGAACCGATCCTGATTCGCCGGATGTGGCCATGGGTGGTTCGGAGGCGGAGTCCACTCAGCCGCATCCGCGAGACTGTCATCGATCGCCTGACGCAGTTCCTTCGAGAAATAGCGCTTCTTGACGGCTTCATCCGTGAGAATATCGCGCTCACTCTTGAACAGGATCCGCATGAAGTCCCTCGAGACTTCACGAGGTGACCTCAAGTCGGATTCGATTGGCAAGGCGACACACCCGTCTAAGAAAACAGCCACTGCACAAGGGAGCATCCAATCCACCTTCACGCCCGCACCCTAGTCCCTTTTGAGCCTAGTAGAAAAGCGCTGAGTCCCTGCTACAGCCTGTTCGAATCCCGCCCTTGGGAGACCCTGCCGCCACCAAAAATGTGTCAGTCCTTCAGCCCTCGGTATCCTCCCCAATCCATACCCGGGCCGCTGCCCCGGGCTGGTATGTCGCAGGCCTTTGGCCCTTCAACCAATTCACCTGCCGGTATCGAAATTGATCGCCGGACTGACCATCTCCCCTGCAAGGAAGATCGCTGCGATCCCCAGCCCAATCAGCAGCAGCCACCCAAACCCGCGCCATCCACGGGTTGTCAACCAGTAGACAGGGAAAATCACACCTGCCGCAAGGAACCCCCAGTCCGAAGGGAACCCGGGGAGACTCTTCCTCGAATCCCAACTGATCCACCACGCCATAATGTAGCCGATCAGCAGTCGTTGGGATTGCACCGCCGACTGGCCATGAAACTTCCCATCCGAAGAGGCAACGACGTTCATCGTCGCAATGGCCAGGCAGGTCGCGAAAAACCAGAATGGAGGGCTCATCAGCAACCGCTTGCACCACCCCCTCTGCTTCATGCCGACCAATCAACCATTTCTTGAACCAAGCAGCAACAAGGCACCGTTACGCTGGCTCCGTAAAGTCGTGCCTCGGTGCTCCACACGCAGCAGTAGTCTGACTCTCGGAGTTCGATCCGAAATCCCGCTTCCCATCGGCGCGATTCCCGCTAACTCCGCCGGGTGTCCTGGCTCTTGTTGTCCGTCGGATCCGCGCTGCTGCTCGGGTTCTACGATTCGCTCAAGAAAACCGCGCTGCGTGACAACGCGGTAATGCCGGTCCTTTTCGGCGGCGTGGCGGCCTCGGCGCTGGTGTGGATCCCCTTCGCCGCCTGGTCGGCGGTTTCGCCCGGCTCCCTGCCCCACGCCTTCTTCGATGTCGCTTCGATCGGTGGGCGGGAGCATTTCCTGTTGTTTCTCAAGGCCGCACTGGTCGGCACCTCCTGGTGGCTCGGCTACCACGGGCTGAAGTCGCTGCCGCTCTCGATCGCCACCCCGATCCGGGCCACCGGGCCGATGTGGACCATCGCCCTGGCGGTGCTGTTTTTCGGCGAGGCACCGACGCCGCGCCAGTGGGCCGGTGTCTCCCTGATCCTCGTCGCCTTCTTCGTCTTCTCGCTGGTCGGGCGGCGGGAGGGCATCCACTTCCATCGCGACAAGGGCGTGTTCCTGATGATCGGGGCGACGGTGACCGGGGCCGTGTCGGCGCTCTATGACAAGTATCTGCTCCAGACCATCGGCATCGCGCCCTCGGCGGTGCAGGCCTGGTTCACCATCGACCTCGCGCTGCTGCTCGTCCCGGCGGTCATCCTTTCCCGCCGCGGACCCGATCCCCAACCCTTCCGCTGGCACTGGGCGATTCCGGTGATCGGTTTCACCCTGCTGGCGGCGGACATTCTCTACTTCGCCGCCATCAGCCAGCCCGACGCCCTGATCTCGCTGATCTCCCCGGTGCGGCGCAGTTCGGTGATCGTCTCATTCCTGCTGGGCATCTTTCTGTTCCGCGAAAGGCACCGCTACTCGAAGGGGCTGTGCGTGCTGGGGATCATCGCCGGGGTGCTGTTGCTGGCGTAGGCTGAGGAGAGCCGGCCCGGGATGTTTCTTCTCCCGAAATGGGCGGGACAGATCTCCCGCGAGCATGTTGGATGAGGCACCTTGAGCATCCGCTGGAAGCTGTTTCTCTCACTCGTCACCCTCACGGTCGGGTCGAGCGTGCTGGCCTTGTGGCTGGCCGAGCAGGAATTCCGCAACCTGATACGGGAGCGGGTCAACGAACGCTTCGAGGCGCAGGTCAAGGGCTTGCTCGATGCGCGCCGTGAGCGTCTCGACAAGGTGCGGGATGTCTGCTCGGAGCTGGCGGCGCACGAGTCGGTCCGACAACGGCTCAAGAACAAGGGGAGTCCACCCCGGGATGGCGAATTCCTGAGATCCTTCGAGGAACTCCGGGGCAAGGGAGATTTCGACCGCTTGCCCGCCGGTCGCCAGAACCCACCCGGCCGAAGCCGGAACCCGAGCCGCGACGTGCCGCTGATGGGCGTGGTGAATCTCGATGGCGAAACGCTCGCCCTGGGGCGCGCCCTTCCCGATCGCGCCAACCGGCGCCGCCGATCCCCCGAACAACTCCGCCGGCTCGCCCGCCAGCCATCCCAGGAGGTCGCCTACGTGGTGGTTGAGAAGGATCGGGGCGGCCCATCGTCCCGGCATGTGCAGGAGGTGGTCGTCACCCCGGTCACCGACGGGAGCGGCACCGCCCTCGGCTGGTTCTTCATGGGCGTCGACGCCCAGACCCGCGACGAGCAGATCTTCGAGCGTGCCGAGTCCCTCTCGGGCCGCGAGGCCCGGGCCGGGCTGGTCGTCGAGGACGAGTGGTTCGTTCCGAGGCTCTCCGAATCGGACAGGAACACCCTCGCCGCCCTTCGCAGCGAGGAGACCTGGACCGACGACCAGCCGGATCTCGTGGAGCTGAATGGCGAGCCCTTCCTTCTCGCCACCGCGAGCCTGAATCCCGACTCACCTCTCGGCCGCGGCTATCAGGTCACGCTGTTTCCGATCGGTTCACTGCTCGACGCCGTGCATGAACTGCGCTGGAAAATCGCCGGGCTCGGACTGCTGGCGACGCTTGCCGCCTCACTGGCCGCGCTGTGGCTCTCGGCCCGCTTCAATCGTCCGATCGCGGCACTGGTCGACGGCACGGAGCGGCTTCGGCGCGGCGAGTTCGACCAAGCGGTCGAGGTGCGCTCGAAGGACGAACTCGGCCACCTCGCCGAGGCCTTCAACCTCATGACCCGCGACCTCGAGCTGAAGGAACGCTATCACGAGGTGCTCGGAAAGGTCAGCGACCCCGCCGTCGCCCGGCGATTGATGGAGGGCAAACTCGAACTCGGGGGCGAAGTGGTCGAGGCCTCGGTCCTGTTCTGCGACATCCGGGGATTCACCGCCCTCACCGACGGCATGCCTCCGGGCGAGGTGATCGATTTCCTCAACGAGCACATGACCGCCCTGACCCGGACGGTCTACGAGCATGGCGGGGTGGTCGACAAGTTCGTCGGTGACATGGTGATGGCCCTCTTTGGAGTTCCGCGGTCCGGCGGTGACGATGCGCTGCGGGCGGCCCGCTGCGCCATCGCGATGCTCGAAGAGCGGCGGGCGCTGGATGAGCGGACCGGGCGCCACGTCGGGATCGGGATCGGGGTGGCCCACGGCCCCCTGGTCGCCGGCTGCATGGGTTCCAGCGACCGACTCAACTACACCGTGCTCGGCGACCGCGTGAACCTCGCCGCCCGCCTCTGCAGCGCGGCGGGCGACGGCGAGGTGCTGGTTGATTCAGCCGTCGCCGGGGCGGCGGGATCGGAATTCGGGGTCGTCGGGCACGAGCCGGTGACGCTCAAGGGCTTCGCCCGACCCGTGGCCGTCCATTCGCTGCGGACTTCCGGCACCACCCCGGAAGCTTCCGGCTGAAAAGCCCGCGCCGGACCGGGCTTTCTCCCCTTGGCAGCGGGACCTTGCGCCCTACATTGCCGGCATGCCGCAACCCGCCGGAAAGGAGAAACGAAAGCGCGTGAACGTGCGCCGACCCGATGTGATGGAAAAAGTCACCGCCGAGGTCGAGAAGCACTACCGCTCGTCAATCGTCGAGAAGATCCGCAACCACGGGGGCGAGCTGACGATCGACAACACCACCGTGCGCCTCGCCCAGCAGTTCGGTTTTTGCTACGGCGTCGAGCGCGCGATCGACCTCGCCTACGCCGCCCGCCGGGTCTTCCCCGAACAGAACATCTACCTGATCGGGGAAATCATCCACAACCCGGAGGTCAACAAGCAGCTCAGCGACATGGGCATCGTCTCGCTGCCCTGGCAGGAGCTGTCCGACGACTACGACAAGCTCGATGCCGAGGACGTCGTCATCGTGCCCGCCTTCGGCGCCCCGACCCACTTCATGGAGAAGATCGCCGACCAGGGATGCTACGTGGTCGACACCACCTGCGGCGACGTGATGAAGGTGTGGCGGCGGGTGAAGACCTACGTGAAGGAGGGCATGACCTCGATCATCCACGGCAAGGCCGGCCATGAGGAAACGGCGGCCACCGCCTCGCGCGCGCTGGGCGACGACGGCAGCGGCCACTACGTCGTGGTGCTCACGCTCGACGACACCGATTTCCTGTGCGGCTACATCCGCGAGGGCGGCGACCGGGAGGCCTTCTACAAGCGCTTCGAGAACGCGCTTTCGCCCGGCTTCGATCCGGACCTGCACCTCAAGCGCGTGGGCGTGGCGAACCAGACGACCATGCTCAAGAGCGAAACCGAGGAGATCCAGCGCCGGGTGAAACAGGCGGTGATCGACCGCGACACCGAGGAGACGAACTTCAAGTTCTTCGACACCATCTGCGGGGCCACCCAGGAGCGCCAGGACGCGCTCTTCGAAATGCTGCGCAAGCCGATGGACCTGCTGCTGGTGGTCGGCGGCTACAACAGCTCCAACACCACCCACCTGGTCGAGATCGGCGAGCAGGAACTGCCGACCTTCTTCATCCGCAACGCCAAGTGCCTCGACGACCTCCAGCAACTGGTTCACTTCGATCTTCACCGGAAGACCGAGATCCAGAGCGACTATCCCTCCGCGCTGCTGGGCGACGGCCCGGCCAGGATCGGGGTCACGGCCGGCGCCTCGTGCCCGAGCAACCTCATCGAGGACACCATCCTGCGCGTCTTCGAGATGCGCGGCATCGCGGCCGAACGGGTGCGGAGTGCCTGACGGCTCCGCCGGTCCAGTCTACTCGTCGGCAAGCCGCTCGATTTGCCCGCGCACCGTTTCGGCATCCTCCTCCATGCCCTTGCGCTCGAAGATGGCCAGCAACCGGCCCAGCAACTCGAAGTCGTTGGGATACTCATCGAGGCCCTCGAGCAGCACCTCGACGGCTCGCTCGTCATTCCCGGCGTCGACGTAGTACTCGGAAAGCCGGCATTCCATCGGCAGCAGCACCGATGGCGGCATCATCAAGGTCGCCCGGACCTGGCGGTCCGCGGCGGAACGATACCAGTTGTAGGCCCCACCGCGCTCGCCCGCCGGCAGGGTCATCGTCAGCAGGCCGCGGAACTCGCTGACCATCACCTCGAAGGCCTTGAAGGCACGCAGCCAGTGGGAAACCTCGCCGGCCGCCTGGGCCACACCGCGGGTCTTGACGAAGTTCTCGCCGATGCGGGTCAGATCGCGGGAGACCTCGCGTGCCGCATCGAGTTCACCCTTCTCCAGGGCGAACCGCCCGGCTGCGAGCGACGAATGAACCTGGTAGGACCACAGCGCGAGCGACTTCCTGCCATGCTCCGCGACCTCGTCGAGGGGAGGCAGGACCTTGGTCGCGCGACGCATGTCCCCGGGATCGCCCCGCCGCATCAGAATTCGGATCGGCAGGCTCTTGCCCTCCCACATGAGCATCCGGGCCCCGTTGGAAGTGGCCAGATCGAGCGGCACCTCGATCGCGGAGATTCCATCGGCAATCGCCAGCGCCGTCTCGTACTCGCCCTTCGATGCCAGGGCCACGGCGCGGTAGGCCTCCGATTTCGTCCACGACGGGCAATGCACCGCCTTCTGGCCATTGTCGCGCATCCAGGTCGAGTACAAGTCCGCCGCGTGGCCGAAGGCATTGGCCGCGCGGGTGTGATTCCCGCAGCGCCACTCGTAGTGGCCCAGCAAATGAAAATAGGGCGGATACTCCGGCGCGTCGGCAGCCAGCTGACGCGCCATCTCGAGGTCCTTTTCAAGCGAAGCCGCCTCGGCCCGCATCGCAAGATAGGCGTACCGCAGCCAGGTCAGCTCCGGGTTCTTCTCGATAGCCTCCGCCACCTCGGCCTCGGAGCGTTGCTGATCCGGAGTCGGCTCACCGGTCAGGTCGTAACCGCCACGGTTGAGCAGACTTTTCAGGAGCGTGAGTTGCGGGTCGCCGGGAAATTCGCGGGACGCCTTGGCAAAGGCATCCCCGGCCGCGACCGCGCCCTCGGTGAGCAACTTGGTCAGGGCGAAGACGTAGCGTTTCTCCAGGTCGGTGCCGACGCCCTGGTCGACCAGCGCGAGCATCCGGTCCAGCGCCGCGCGGCGCTGCTCGTCCATGTCCAGATTGCCGTGCACCAGGGAGAGGGCGATGCCCCAGTGCGCCATCAGGCAGTCCGGGTCCGCCCGGAGGGCCATGCAAAAGTGCCGGTAGGCCTCGAAGTCCCAGCCGGTGTGCAGGCAGACCATCCCGTGGCGCACCGACTCCTGCGCCCGTTGGTCGGTCGAACTGATCGCCATCACCACTCCCTTGGGCACCGCCGGTGGCGTCGGCGGCGGCAGCAGCGCGCGCTCGGAAATCAGGTCCTCGGCCGTGGGCAACTCCACCGGTTCCTGCTTCGCCTCCTGCGCAAGGCAGGCGGTGGCGAGGATGGACGCAATCAGCACGGGGCGCATGGCCAGACGATGCGAGCACCCGTCTTCCGGACCAAGCAAAATGAACGCTCCCCCGCCGCCGCCCGAGCCGTCGCATGGCCGGGACCGGGGCGGGCCGGCCAGGACCGCCCGGTGCCGGGCGGTGCCTGAAACGCGGGATTCGACCGGGCCCCGATTTTCGCTTCCCGCACCCGCCCGACCCCCTTAGCGTTCCGTCCATGCGCCAAATCCTTTTCCTGCTCCCGCTGGCGGCATTGCTCGCCGCGTGTGGCGGCAACGACGACCTGCCGCCGATGGTCGGCTCCGGAGCGACCGACAACACCCGGGCCGAGGCCCTCTACCAGCAGGCGAAAACCGCGGAAGATGCCGGCAAAACCAAGAAGGCGATCAAGCTCTACGAGGAGTTGGCCGACGAGATCGCCTACTCCGACCGGGCCGCCGAGGCCCGTTTCCGGCAGGCCCAGCTGCTCGAGCAGCAAGGCGAGACCCTCGATGCCTTCGACGCCTATCAGAAGCTGATCGCCCAGCGCACCGGCAGCGGCTATTACAAGCAGGCCTTTGATCGCCAGAGTGCCCTGGCCTTCTCCGCCGCCGACGGCGACATCTCCGACAGTTTCTTCGGCATCAAGTCCGGGCTCGCGGCCAACAAGGTCATCGGCATGCTCCAGAAGGTCGCCGACAATGCGCCCCGGTCACCGGTTGCCGCCGAAGCCGACTACCGGATTGGTGAAATCCACGTGCGCGACGGAAAGGTCAACGAGGCGGTGGTCGCCTTCCGCGAAGTCGTCGAGAACTACCCGACCTCACCCCAGGCGCCCGAGGCCCAGTTCCGCATCGGTGAGATCCTGCTGGAAGAAGCGAATGAAGGAAACCAGGACCAGGCCAACCTCAACCGCGCCAAGGAGGCGCTGCAGGATTACCTGAGCCAGTTCCCGGGCCACAAGCGCAATGCGGAAGCGCGCCGGATGATCTCGAACATCGGGGGACGCGACTTGCAGAACTCCTACGACATCGGCGTCTTTTACGAGAAGAAGGGCGAATACAGCTCGGCCCGCTACTACTACGAGGAAGTGATCCGCAGAACCAAGTCGGGCGAGCTTCACGACAAGGCGCAGGCGCGCCTGAATGCCCTCAACTCCAATTGATCCCCGGTTCACCCATGCGCCTTCTCGCCTCCCTCCTCGCCCTCGCCCTCGTCGGCTGCGCCGGCTACACGCTGGATGGCGCCAAGCCCGCCGCGATGAGCGGGGTCGAATCGATCTCGGTGAAGATGTTCGCCAACGACACCCTTCATCCGCGCGCCGAAGTGATCGCCACCTCCGCGGTCAACGCCGCCTTCGTTCAGGACGGCACCTACCGCATCGCCTCGATCGACGATGCCGACGCCGTGCTCGAGGGCAGGATCGAGGAGATCAAGTACGCGCAGAACCGCGCGACCCGCCTCGACACCCTGCGCCCGGAGGAATTGCAGAACACGGTGACGCTGCAGTGGACCCTGCGGGATTCCAGCGACCCCAGCCGGGTCCTCGCGACCGGCCGCTCGGTGGGGGTGTCGCGCTTCTTCGTCGACTCGAACCTGCAGACCGCGCGCAACAACGCGCTGCCCGATGCCCTGCGCCGGGCCGGCGAAGCCCTCGTTTCCCGGCTGGCGGACGGTTTCTAAGGAGCGCCGGTCATGAAACCGGCTTCGCCTCTCCACCCCAACCCCACCGCTTCGGGAGAATCCCCGCGATGATCTCCCTCGTTCCCACACCGATCGGCAACCTCGGCGACATCACCCGCCGCTCGGTCGAGATCCTCGAAAACGCCGACCGCATCGCCTGCGAGGACACCCGCCAGACCGGCAAGCTGCTGGCCCACCTCGGCATCCGGGGAAAGCCGCTCGTCTCGCTCCACGAACACAACGAGGTCCGGCGCATCCCCGAGCTCATCGCCGCCGCGCAATCGGGTGAAGCGATCGCGGTCGTCAGCGACGCCGGCATGCCGGGCGTGTCCGATCCCGGATACCGGATCGTCCAGGCCTGCCTTGAAGCCGACGTCGAACTCGAGGTGCTTCCCGGACCCTCCGCCGTGCTCACCGCGCTCGTTGGCTCAGGCCTGCCGGTCCACGCCTTTCACTTCCACGGTTTTCTTCCGGTGAAAAAGGGCAAACGCCTCAAGGCGCTTGAGAGTGCCCTCGATGCGGAGGGAACCACGCTCTTCTTCGAGTCCCCGCACCGCATTGTCTCCACCCTCGAAGTCCTTGCCGGTGCCCGTCCCGACGCCCGCTGCTGCGTCGCCCGGGAACTGACCAAGAAGTTCGAGACCTACCACCGCGGGACCGCCGCCGAGTTGCTCGCCCATTTCCAGGCCCACCCGCCCAAAGGCGAAATCGTCTTCCTGCTCAGCGGCGATGCCAAGGGCTGAAACCCAGCCGCCGCGATCATGGAACCCCGGCCATTCGACATTTGGCATTTAACATTCGTCATTTGAGGCGCAGCCTCGCGCCATGCCCGCCTTTTCCACCTGTTGGAACAACTCGCGCCATCACGATGGCGAGGCGATGGTGGACGAAATTCTCGAGCTTGGATTTTCCGAGCTGGAACTCTCCCATGGCATGACCATCGCCAAGCTGCCCGGGCTGCGGAAGGCCTTCGCCGACGGGCGCTTCACCTGCGTCGGGGTGCACAACTACTTCCCCTCGCCCGTCGAGGTCATGATCGACGCGCCCGACGCCTACGAGTTCACCTCGCACCGTTCGTCGGATCGCGAACGGGCGATGGACATGACTTTCAAGACGCTCGAGATCGCCGCCGAGTTCAAGGCTCGCTACGTGGTCCTGCACATGGGATCGGTGCCGATGAAGCCGAAGAAGTGGACCAAGGCCCTGACCGCCATGCTCGCCGACGGCGAGGGCACCTCCCCGGCCTTCGCCAAGCGACGAATCGCCTTCATCAAGAAGCGCGAGAAGGTCGCCCCCCTCTACTACCAGCGGGCGATCGACGCGCTGGAAGCCCTCGCGGAAAAAGCGTCGGAACTCGACCTGGTGCTGGCGGTCGAGTCGCGGTCGCGGTTCGAGGACATGCCGACCGAGCGCGAAATGCTGCGGCTTCAGGAGCACTTCAAGGATCGACCACAGGTGCGCTACTGGCATGACTTCGGCCACGTCCAGCTCAAGCACAACCTCGGACTGCTGGATCACGCCGAATGGCTCGGGGAGGTCTCACCCTACCTCTTCGGCGCCCACGTTCACGACGTCCAATGGCCGGCCCGCGATCATCGCGTCCCGTTCACCGGCGAGCTCGATTTCAAGAGCCTGATTCCGCTTTTCCCCGACGACTGTTCCCTCACCTGGGAACTCTCCCCCACCCGCAAGGCGGAGGAAATCCGCGAGGCCTTCACCGTCTGGAAGCACCTCTTTCCGGGGCGATAGGGACTGTTCAACAGATTGAACCGCGGATTCAGGACTCTCTCGACAGATCGACTGTAGCGGAGACCGGTCGGCGCTTCCGGCTGGTCGGAGGTGGGAGCTTCGGATAGATGAAGCATCAGCATCTCGCCGCCATCCATGCCCGACGACCTCACGCCCGCCGCCATCGACGCCTTCATCCAACGCTGGGAAAGGTCGGGTGGGCACGAGCGGGGAGCCGGCCAGCAGTTCCTTCTCGAATTCTGCGACCTCCTCGGCCTCGACAAGCCCGACCCGCCCGGGCCGGAAAACGAGCTCAACACCTACACCTTCGAGCGTCGCGTGGACCGCCGCAAGCCGGACGGCACCACCACCCCGAACTGGATCGACCTGTTCCGCTCCCTCCACTTCGTCCTCGAAACCAAGCAGGGCGTAAACCCGCGCCGCGACAAGTCCGACCCCGACCAGCCGCTGCTCCCCGCCCTCGATGCCGCCCCGGCCGCTCCCTCCGCCGGCCACGGCCAGCGCGGATCGACCACCTGGGACAAGGCGCTCGACCGCGCCCACGCCCAGGGCGAGCGCTACATCCACCTGCTCCCACCCGGCGAACCCCGCCCACCGTTCCTGATCGTCTGCGACGTCGGCCACTGCTTCGACCTCTACGCCGAATTCTCCGGCACCGGCGGCCAGTACGAGGCCTTCCCCGATCCACGCTCACGGCGCATCGAGCTGAAAGACCTGCATCGCCCGGAAATCCGCGACCTGTTCCAGGCGATCTGGACCGATCCCCATTCGCTCGACCCCTCGAAGCACGCCGCCAAGGTCACCCGCGAAGTCGCCCGCGCCCTCGCCGACCTCGCCCGCTCGCTGGAAAAGGACGGCCACGACCCGCAGCACACCGCCGGTTTCCTCCAGCGCTGCCTCTTCACGATGTTCGCCGAGGACGTCGGCCTGCTGCCCGAAGACGCCTTCCTCGGCATGCTCGAACGCGTCCGCGAGCAACCCGCCGGCCTCGTCACCATGCTCCAGGCGCTGTGGACGGACATGGCCACCGGCAGCGAGTTCTCGGTCGCCATCCAGCACAAGATCCCGCACTTCAATGGCGGCCTGTTCAAGGAAACCAGCGCCCTGCCGCTGCGGCCCGACCAGATCGCCTACCTCATCCACGCCGCCCGGCAGGACTGGTCGGCGGTCGAGCCTGCCATCTTCGGCACCCTGCTGGAACGCGCCCTCGACCCCCGCGAGCGCCACAAGCTCGGCGCCCATTACACTCCTCGCAGCTATGTCGAACGCCTCGTCCGCCCGACCCTCATTGAACCGCTCCGCGCCGAGTGGGAAACGGTGAAGGTCACCGCCGCCCAACTCGACGAACAGGGCAAGACGCCCAAGGCCCGCGAGGCGGTCGAGACCTTCCACCACAAGCTCGCCCGCACCCGCGTGCTCGACCCCGCCTGCGGCTCCGGCAACTTCCTCTACGTCTCGCTCGAACTCCTCAAGCGCCTCGAGGCCGAGGTCCTCGACCTGTTCGAGAAGCTCGGCGGCAACCGGGCGCTCGAAATGGACACCGTCCTCATCCGCCCGTCGAACTTCCTCGGCATCGAGATCAACCCGCGGGCCGCCGCCATCGCCCAGCTCGTCCTCTGGATCGGCTACTTCCAGTGGCACAAGCGCACCACCGGCAAGGCCGATACCAACGACCGCCCGCTGCTGCCGAAGCACAACTCCATCGAATGCCGCGACGCCGTGCTCGCCTACGACGAAAAGATCCCGCGCCGCGACCCGGAGACCGGCGAAGTCGTCACGATCTGGGACGGCCGCACCACCAAGCCGCATCCCGTGACCGGAAAAGAGGTGCCGGATGAAAGCGCGAGGATTCCGTTGTTCGATTACACGAATCCACGAAGGGCGGAGTGGCCCGAGGCGGATTACATCGTGGGGAATCCGCCGTTTATCGGGAAACATCGTATGCGGGAAGCGCTTGGGGACGGCTACGTCGAGGCCTTGCGCGCCGCTTGGCAAAAGCACAAGCCCGCCGCTTGGGACTTCGTCATGTTCTGGTGGCAGCATGCCGCCGAATGCCTTCAGGACGAGGAAATCGAACGCTTTGGATTCATCACCACGAACTCGATCAGTCAGACCTTCAACCGCCGGGTGACCGAACCGTTCCTCACCCACAAGAAGAAGCCCCTGCATCTCTCATTCGCCATTCCGGATCACCCGTGGGTTGATTCCGCGGATGGTGCCGATGTTAGAATTGCAATGACTGTCGCAGGACTTGGGGCAGGATCCGGATGGCTGGAACAGGTTGTTCGCGAAGCCAAGATGGAAGACGGCGAGATTGATGTCATTCTTGAGCGCATCGAGGGTATTATTGCTGAAAATCTCAAGCTCGGAGCCAACGTTTCATCAGCCATTCCACTGACTGCCAACTCGAAATTGAGCTGTCCCGGCGTCAAATTGCATGGCTCGGGATTCATCGTCGATCATCAGACTGCGATAGACCTCGGCCACACAGTCATCGACGGCTTGGAGACGTGGCTGCGTGGATACCGCAACGGTCGGGACCTTACCAGCCATCCACGCGATGTTCGCGTCATCGATCTCTACGGACTCACGGAAGAGGAAGCACGCGACCAATGTCCAACGCTTTACCAACATGTCATGACGACGGTGAAGCCGGAGCGTGACGCGAAGGCTCACACGAAAGACGGGAAAGGCTATGCAGAGAAATGGTGGCTGTTCGGCAAACCTCGCCAAGAGCTCCGTGTGGCACTAAGCGGTCTCCGGCGCTACATCGCCACCGTCGAGACAAGCAAACACCGGTTCTTCGTCTTCCTCGATCAGGAGATTCTTCCAGACAACAAGCTCATCGCGATCGCATCCGACGACCCCTTCAATCTCGGCGTGCTCTCGTCGTTAATCCACGTTGCCTGGGCGTTGCAAACAGGAGGTCGCCTCGGTGTCGGAAACGATCCTGTTTATGTGAAGACCCGCTGCTTCGAAACCTTCCCATTCCCCGCCCTCGACGAAGGCCCGCTCAAGCAGCGCATCCGGGACCTGGGCGAAAAGCTCGACGCGCACCGCAAGGCGCGGCAGGCGGCGCATCCGGAACTGACGCTCACCGGCCTCTACAACGTCCTCGAAAAGCTCCGCACCGGCACCTCACTCACCGACAAGGAGCGCAAGATCCACGACCAGGGCCTCGTCACCATCCTCAAGCAGATCCATGACGAACTCGATGAAGCGGTGCTGGAGGCGTATGGGTGGCAGGACTTCGGGAGGTGCGACACTCCTGTCGCACACGCGCCGGTCCAACCGCACGACAGGAGTGTCGTGCCTCCCCTCGCCGACCGCCTCGCCGCCGGCGACGAAGCTGCGCAACAACTCGGACAGGAACTCCTCAAGCGCCTCGTCGCCCTCAACCACGAACGCGCCGAAGAAGAGAAGCGCGGCCTGATCCGCTGGCTGCGTCCCGAATATCAGTCTCCCGACGACACCGGCGTTCCCGCCTCCGAACAAAAGCAGATCGAACTCGAAGCCGAGTCCGCGAGCGGCAAGCCGATCACGCCGTCCGAGAAGCTCAAGTGGCCCGCCTCCATGCCCGATCAAGTCGCCGCGATCCAACGACTCCTCCCCGCCACCGGCCCGGATCCGTCAGAACTGGCGGCCTGTTTCGGCAAGCGCACCCACGCCCGTATCCGAACCATCACCGAGATCCTCGACACCCTCACCGCCCTCGGGAAGCTCTGATGCCGGCTCCTCAGCACCGCTGGGCCGGGGTTCAGAACTCCGCAAATCTTGACATGGCGTGTCCTGTTGAATCGTATCAGCGGCAATGAAAGCCCCGATTGGCCTCGGCTTGATTCTTTGCGGGTTGAGCATGTCAATCATGGGGCAGACGGAGGCCGAGCCGGACTCGTTGGCGTCCGAGTCGGCAGACAAACTCGAAGTTCGCTCCGGCACCCTCGATCCGTCGGCGATCCGGTTCGTGCCCCCGGCCCCGCCGGAGCCCCTGCCGCCGGTTCCGGTCCAGAAGGCGACGGCCGTTCACCGGCCCACGCACACGATCACGGTGGTCCGTGGGACCCCTTCCACCCTGCCGGACCTGCCGCCGGTCCCTGAGCCAAGGGAGGTGCCACCCGCACCATTCCTTGAGCCGGGGCCGCCCCACTACCTGCTCGGACTGTCGGTCACGATCTATGACCGGACTTTCAGCCACCTGAAATGGCAGGACCCGGAGACCAAGGAGTCCTTGGAAGCATGGTGTGGCTGGGACTGGGGCTTGCTGGCTCCGATGCAGGAGGTTTCGTCCGATAACGTCACCTACAGCGTCTTCTTCTCACCTTGGCGCATCGACACCACCCGGCTCCACCCACTGGCAAAGCAACGACTTGTGCCCGACCATCCAAACGTGGCCCCGGGTGAAATCGTCTTCACGGGTGGCCCGGATGAAGCCATGGCAGGAAGAGCGTTCCTCGAAGCGGTGCGTGACTACTGCGCCAAGCATCGGTCTGAGCTGGAGGCGATGGAGGCGGCTCGGGAGAAATACCGGGCGGATGCGGATGCATGGAAAGCTGCGAATCCGGACCGACCCCGGGATCACACGATCATCCTCCGACCTCACCGGGGTAGCCGCTACCTCAAACCCGCGATGGAAGGAGGTGACCGATGAATCGGGCAGCCTTTCTGATGGCGGCGACCTCCGCCCTGCTCGCGGCGGTCGGAATCGTCGAGGCTTCTCCCGACCCAGAGAACACGGAGGTCATCATCGTCCCGGCGGGCGACAAGTTCCTCCGCTGGGATGGCCAGGTGGGCCGGACCTATTTCGTCGAGGCGTCGGATCCAAACTTTCCGCTGAAGGAGTGGCTCTGGATGCCGGTCATTGAATCGGGCACCGGTGTCGAGATCACCCATGAGATCCTCACCACCGCCGACAAGGCGTTCTTCCGGCTCTGGTTCACTGACAACCAGCCTCCCGTTGGAACCACCCTGGAGGATTGGGATGCGGATGGAGACGGCCTGTCGAATGAAGACGAGATCGAGTTCTATCAGACCAACCCTCTTGACCCGGATACGGACGATGACGGGCTGCTCGACGGTGCCGAGGTCTCGGGTGGAACCGACCCGAAGGACGCGGACTCCGATGATGACGGCCTGACCGACGGAGAAGAGGTCAGCCTCGGAACCGACCCCAACGACCCAGACAGCGACGACGACGGAATCACGGATGGCGGGGAGAATGATCAGGGGACTGATCCGAATGACCCGGGCGAAACGCCCGACGCCGAGTGGTTCATCGTTTCGGGGAATCTCTCGGCTGGCGAGACCCTGACTCGCTCGAGGACCATTACCATCCCGGCCGGTGAGAAGCGCGTCGTCCTGGTGGCGGTCGCGAGCGCAGAATACCCACAATACACCGGCGATTCGTCTGAGTTCAACGACCAACTCAGCTGGACAATCACCCCGGCGTCAGGCTCTGGTCTGTCTGGATTGCTCAATGTCAACTCACGGCACGGCGAGTGGGAAGCAGCGGCTCAGGAAAGCTTCACGCTGGACTCCTACTTTCCTGCATCTGTGGGCCCCACACACGTCGAGGATTCCGAATGCTACGAGGCACCCGAGAGTCAGGATCTGTCCGTTCAGATCGACCTCTCTGCCACCAACATTGAAGACGGCGCGCTTCCCAGCACGGTCATCGTCGCAGTGTTGCCCGTTGATATTACCGCAGCCTTTGGCATTGGTCCAGATCCAGTCTTTGGTGACAACGCGGACCAATCGAGCCGTGACCTCCTTGAAGAGTATCTTGATGGAGTCAAGGCGAGGAGAAATGGAGACACATGGACCGTGAAAGGCAAGGATGATGCGGATAACCCCAAGCTTTACGTCGTCGATGTCGTGACGAATGAGGATGGGACATTGAAAGCTCTGAGTGCTGACGGTCGCATTGTCGTCTACGACGGCCACTCAAACTTTGGGATGGGGCCGAACTTTTTGAAGTCGACCCATAAGCAGATCGCGGACTTCACGAATTTCGGAGTGGGATACACAGACATCGGCCTCAGCTATCGTGGTGACGGCACGGAGTTGGACGTTCACACGTTAAATGAGAGCGGACAAGGTGTTCCTGCCAACGATCCTGAGGCAACTGCCGCCTTGGATAGACTGGGGATCGAGGGATTCGCATACATTGTCCCGCAAGCCGGCGAGATCCCGGCGGCACCGACAAACTACAAGCCGCAACCGCTGAATGAGCTCCGCTTCAAGAGCACCGACCCCGTAGCGGCGGATGGACAGGTCTTCAACAAGCAGGGAAATGGGTTCAACAATGAGTTCCATTTCAAGATCGATACCGCGAAGCGATTAATGATTGATGCTCCTGAGTCGGATCTTCCGCTTCTCAATTACTCCGAATTCTTCTACAACGTCTGCAATAGCGGCCTGGACTACATTGAGAACTTTAGTCACGGAAAATTCTTCTACACGACGGATACCTGCTTCATTGGTCTTGCCACGAAGATCTTCGTGCAAGGCAAGGTGGAGTCAAAGACGGATGCTCAGATTTTGAGCGAGCTGAACCAAGTTCCGGTCGGAACAAATGATCCGGCTAAAGTTATATATGCCAAGCACGACTTTTAGACTGGTTGCATTGATCTGGGCAGCTGCTTTATGCACGTCATGGGCTGTCAGCGATGAAGAACTGCTCGCGAGAGCGGATAATGCTTTCGCCGAGAGAAACAGACTTAGGGAAGATCGCGATCCCAGATTCAAGACAGCGGTTTGGGATAGCCTGTCTGAATTGAGCGCCGACGAGCGGACGCGAGCCGTTCTGTTGTGGATGCTGAGCTTGGATGAATTCAAGCCCGACAGCCCGAGAACGACCCAACCGCTGTCTTATGCGATCTTCGACGACCCGAGGCTGGTTGAGAACGAGGATGGGTTTAGAAGAATGCTTCAACACGAAGACGATCCGAGACGGTTTTACCTGATTTCATCAATAGCGAACATGGCAGTTCAGAGATTCGGGTATGATTTCGTCTCATGTCGAGCAAGGATGCTCCTTCGTGATGGTGCGGTAGCCAAGCCGGAGGGCGAACTTAACCCTGATCATATCCACGACGTTTCAATCTCTACCTATGGCTCAATCGTCTACAATCTGGAGCAGCTTGGAGCCGATTATGAAGCGCCAGAGGAGGACCTTTCCCATGAAGCCAAGATCGACCACCTTGTCCGTTGGTTGAGGGAGAACTGGCCCGGTTGCGAGAAAATTGGCCTTGAAGCAGCTTCATCGTCGCGTCACCAAGACAGGCAACAGCTTCGGAATGAATCCCATAGAGGGCGTCCGACGGTGCCTGATGCGGAGACCAGTGAGAATGCGGGCGGGATGCAGTTTCCGAAATGGGTGCTGTGGATTTCAGGCGGCATTTTGGCCGCAGCTCTGATCGCCTACTTTGCGAACTTATGGCCGAGGGGCCGTTGATCAGAGCATGTTATGCAGATCCATGGTGCACTGCCTTCGAGGAGAACGATTTCTCCAGGGAGGGCGGCTTTCCTTGCAGTGTTGGTGGTCTTTCAGCCAGCCCTCTTTGCCGAGGGCGACCCGCCCAGTGACCCCATAAGCGCTAGGGTTCTCGAATCATTCAGAGAGCACGGGCACTACGTGGATGCTCCAGGGTATCCGAAGGATCATCCCTACTGGAAGGAGCTTCAGTGGTATCGGGATCAGGGAGCTGCGGTCCGGCCGGCATTGATGTATTTGCTGACCGATGAGTATCGGGGAGACTACGGAAAGATGTCCGACGTGGTGATGGCTTTAAAGACTGCTCCGGGGGATCAGACGAAACTTCTCGATTTCTTGCGCTCCGAACTGGCAGAACAGCCCGACCCCCGTTCGGACGACTACTATTTGCTGGTGAATGCCGCCTTGCCCGTCTTCAGCGCCTACGGGAACCGGTCAGATCTTAACTTGATCCGGCAATACCAAGCGGACGACGACGTCCGCGTGAGAGTGAATGTCAAGAGGCACATCGAAAAGCTGGAGGAGAGACTTGCAGAGCAATCGAACAACCCGCTTCGGCAGCGCAGAACAACCGAGGGAAAAGCGAACGAAACGGAACCCGGCAGCAAGGCCCCGTCCGAGGATGTTCCAGCTTCCACCGCTGATGGTGCTGAGGGTGCCGGCCACAACTGGGCTCTTTGGTCTGCCGGATGCGTGCTTGTGGTCGCGCTTGTGGTCTTTTTCGTGTCTCGGCGTCAAAACCCGTGAAGTTGCTCGCGAGCTCCGCTCTCTCGTAATCCTACTTCCCGAGTTCGCGGCTGCGCTCGGTGGCGGCGCTGATGGCTGCGGCGATGCTGTCGCGGACCTTGTGCTCGTCGAGGTGGTTGACGGCCGCCTCGGTGGTGCCGCCCGGGGTGGTCACCATGCGCCTCAATTCGGCCGGCGTTTTGCCGGTCTTCCCGATCAGCTTGCAGGCGCCGATGCAGGTCTGGGTGGCCATCATTCCGGCGATCTCGCGATCGATGCCCTCCCGCACGCCGGCCTCGGTCATGGCCTCGATCAGGTAGAAAAGGTAGGCCGGTCCCGACCCGCTGAGGCCGGTCACCGCATCGAGCATGGACTCATCCATCACGACGGTGAGCCCCGAGGCCGCAAACAGTCGCTGGACCCAGTGGACATCGTCGGGAGTCGCCCGGGGCCCGCCGGCAATGGCGGAAACCCCCGAGCCCACCAGCATCGGGGTGTTGGGCATCACGCGCACGATGCGGCCCTTTCCGCCGAGCTTGCGGTCGATGTGTTCGGTGGTGATGCCGGCGGCGATGGAAATGACCGTCGTCTCGTCGCTGACCTTGTCGGCAATGGCCTCGAGCACCCCGTCCATGACCTGCGGCTTGACGCTCAGCAGGACCCGCGGGCAGGACCCGGGCGTGTTGAGCGACTGGGCGCAGAGAATGCCGAACTCAAGCGCCAGCAACTGCTCGCGCTTGGCGTCCGGATCGTAGGCCACGATCGCATTCTTCGGCAGGCATTCGGTTTCGATGACACCCCGCAGGATCGCGGTCGCCATGTTGCCGGCGCCGATGACACCGAGTTCGTAGTCGAGCATGATGGGTCGGGGTTGGTGGGAGAGATCAGGCTCTCATTCTTCGCCCATGAAAGGATAGCTCGTCTCGGTCGGCGAAACGAAGGTTTCCTTGAGGGTGCGGGGAGAGACCCAGCGGATCATGTTCAGGGCACTGCCGGCCTTGTCGTTGGTGCCGCTGGCCCGGGCGCCGCCGAAGGGCTGCTGGCCGACGACCGCGCCGGTCGGCTTGTCGTTGACGTAGAAGTTCCCCGCCGCATTCCGCAGGGCGTTCATCGCCTCCAGCACGGCCGCCTTTTCCCGGGCGAAGATCGCGCCGGTGAGGGCATAGGGGCTGGTGGTGTCGCAGAGCTCGAGCACCTCGGAGTAGTCGGCGTCCTCGTAGACGTAGATGGTGAGCACCGGGCCGAAGATCTCCTCCTCCATGGTCAGGAACCGTGGATTGCTGGTGAGGATGATGGTCGGCTCGATGAAGTAACCGGTGCTGTCGTCGCACTTGCCACCGACGAGGATCTCGGCGTCGTCGGCCGCGGCGGCGGCGTCGATGTAGCCCTTGATGCTGTCGAAGGCGGACTTGTCGATGACGGCATTGACGAAATTCCGGAAGTCGGTCGGCGGTCCCATTTTCAGCGCGCCAACCTCCTCGACGAGCGGAGCCTGCAGGTCTTTCCAGATCGACGCCGGAATGTAGGCGCGGCTGGCGGCCGAGCATTTCTGACCCTGGTATTCGAAGGCGCCGCGGACCAACCCGGTCTGCAGGGCCTTGGGGTCGGCGCTCGCGTGGGCGACGATGAAATCCTTGCCGCCGGTTTCCCCGACGATGCGCGGATAGGTCCGGTAGTTCTCAATGTTGTCGGCCACCTGTTTCCACAGCCGCTGGAAAATGGCGGTGGATCCGGTGAAGTGGACGCCGGCCAGATGCTCGCTGGCCATCACCGGGTCGCCGACGTCGGAACCGCGGCCGGGGAGGAAATTGATCACGCCCGGAGGCAGCCCGGCTTCCATCAGCACCTGCATGACGATCCACGCGGGGTAGATCGCCGACGACGCCGGCTTCCAGAGGACGACGTTGCCCATCATCGCCGGGGCGGTGGGAAGGTTGCCGCCGATCGCCGTGAAGTTGAACGGGCTCACCGCGAAGACGAAGCCTTCGAGGGGACGGTAATCCAGGCGGTTCCACATCTGCGGGCTGCTGATGGGCTGCTGGGCGTAGATCTCGGTGGCGAAGTAGGCGTTGAAGCGCAGGAAGTCCGACAGTTCGCAGGCGGCGTCGATCTCGGACTGGTAGGCGTTTTTCGAAACCCCGTGCATGGTGGCGGCATTCACGCGGTCGCGCCAGGGTCCCGACAAGAGGTCGGCGGCCTTGAGGAAGATGGCGAGGCGATCGGCCCAATCCATGTCGGCCCAAGCCGGAGCGGCCCGCCGGGCGGCCTCGATGGCGGTCTCGACCTCCTGGCTCCCGGCCAGCTGCGCCCGGCCGAGCACATGGGCGTGATCGTGGGGCATCACGCAGTCGACGGTCTTGCCGGTTTCGACCGCCTTGCCGTCGATGATCAGCGGGATCTCGGCCTTGGTGCCCGCCAACTCCTCGAGGGCCTGCTTGAGGCGCGCGCGCTCGGGGGTGCCGGGCGCATAGGAATTCACAGGTTCATTGCTCGGAAAATCGATGCGGTGGCGGGCGTTGGACATGGGCCTCTGGTAGGAGCAACGGCCACTATCTGCAAGTCCGAAGGCCGAGGCACCTGGAACCGTCGCAGGTGGTGGGAGCCTGCGCGGGGAAGCGTCACGACGTTTCGGTCCGATACGCCACGAAGGCTGTCGACGGACTGGTTTCGGTCAGTTTCAACGCCCCTTGAGGTGCCGGGGCCGAGATCGGCAGGATCGTCAGCGCGGTGGTCCCCGGTCGTGGGGCGAAACGATCCAGCTCGACCGCCACCCGGCCCATGGTGAAGCGGGGATTGACCTCAACCACGGGTCGAAAGCGGAGTTCTCCCGCCGCATCCCGGAAGAACATGGCGTCCACTCCCAGCGGGCCGCGGTGTTCCCCGAGCCAATCGTTCAAGAGCGGCTCGAAGACGTCCTCAAGCCAGGCCGCCAGATGGCCCCGGCTTCCTCCTCCCTCGAAGACCCGCCGGCGGTCTCCCGGCGAAAGAAAATCGGTCACTCGGGTGGTCACCCGGGCACGGCGAAACTGCCCGCCTCTCGTGTTCTCCAGCACCACGAAGCCACGGCGGACCAAGCGCCCGTCGTCGAGCCGGTCATACTGGATCGAAAGGTCCAGCACCCGGTCCAGCCACGGCTCCAGCACTCCCGCGCCGGTCTCGAGAAAACCCGCCTCGACCGGGTCGCCGGCCCGGAAACGCAGCCGCTCCCGCCCTGCGGTCGCAAATTCGGCCTTCACCACCCACTCCCCTTCTCCATCCGCCCACGCCGCCGCCTCGGCCGCAGTGGCGACCGGGCGACCGGCCACCGAGGGATCCGCGAGCATCGACCAGCCTCCCTCAGCAAGCACACGCCGCAGCAGCCCGGCATGCTCCACTTTGGAGAACAGCCGGGGCTGCGTCAGCTCGAGCCGAAACCCCATCTCCGCGGCCAGACCGGATTCCGGCCCGGTCGCCGCCCACGGCCGGGCACCGCCCAACTTGCGCTCCGACAAGCTCCCGGCACTCCGCCGCGGCACCAACTCCGGCATCTCGAGACCCGCTTCCTTCAAGCTGAGGAGATGCCCCGTCGAGGGCAGCTCATCCACCAGCGCGACATCGTCCCCGCGCGCGACAAAGGCCATGAGTAGGTCGAGATCCCGGCGGACGCGGTTCATCGCCCGCCCCGGCGGACGTCCCGCCAGCGAGTCCTCGGCCCCGGGGTTGAACCAGTGCACCCGCGGCGTGCGTCCCCGCGAGCGCGAGAAGGCCTTGAGCTCGCGGATGAATTCCTCGTCGAGCCCGGCCTCGCGCCGCCCGGCCTCGTTGAACTCGAAGCTCCCCTTCGCCCGAGCCGGCGACAGGGGCGCGCCGAGCAGCGAGCAGAACGACTTCCAATCCGAGCTTCCCCGCCGCCATTTGCGGAACCACTCGAGCCCGTAGTGCACGTGCCCGATCTCGTCGCGATAAATCCGGTCCAGAATCGCCGCCGTGTCCGGGTCCCCCGCCTCGTCGAAGACCCTGGCATAGCCCCGCGAGTAGTCGAGGTTCGCCTGCTCGAAGGTCAACGACAGCCGGGTGACGTAGTCGAGCGGCGTCGCCATCGGCGCGACCAGCTTCCAGAAAAATCCGTTCACCGGCAGCTCGCCGAACTCCACCCCGCAGGACTCCATCCGCCGCAGGTAGAGCTTGGTGTGCATCTGCTCCTCCTTGAGGGTTCGCAGCACCCCGGCACGGAACTCGTCGGGCGCGTCGGGGAACTTGAGCAGCACCAGCGCCATCAATTCGGTCGCCAGCAGCTCGTGATTGGCGAAGAAGTGCAGCAGGCGCCCCCGCTCGCGGTCATCCTCGACCCGGGCCAGCGAGGGAAATCCGGCCCGCACGCCGGAATCGGACAGGGCCAGCCCATCCGGTCGCCCCGGCACGCGAGGCGCCGCCAGAGCCGGACCCCGGGACAAGTCCTCAAGATCCGGCGCTGGCGGCGCCAGCTTGTCAGCCAACGAGTCCGCAAAGAGCACTCGCTCGGCGAACTCGCGGACCGTCGTCATGCCGGCAGGCTACCGCCCGCCGGCTTCACGGCAAGTCAGGGAGTCACCTACTGCATCTGCATTTCCTGCATGGTCGAGAACATGCTCGCAAACATGGTCCCGTAGAGGATGGCGAAAACAACAAACAGGATGGTCCAGATTAGCATAATCTTCTGGATTCCCCATTTCTTGGCGTGAATCCAACCGATGATGATCGGCACCAGGGGCGTACAGATGAGCCCGCCGACAATAGAAAGGATGCCCATCAGGGGCTTCTCCTCCTTCTTGAAGGCAGCGATGATCTCCATGATCCAGCAGACCAGCATGCCAATGCCGATGAGAAAGACGAGGATGCCCAGCACGGGATTGACGGCAACTTCGGGTGGCGCGACTTCGTTCATAATTATTGTTGGGGTTGTGGATGTCCTCTTCTGCGAGGTTGTCGTATCCTCCAACAGAATCCGGCGCCGTGGCAAGCCCGCGATTGGAGTGGCGCTGCCTCAAGCCACTTCGATTCCTTCCGAGGTCGGCTCCGGCATGGCAGCATTGGAGGCAGGCCGCCCCCGGCCTGCGGGCCTGCGGGCCTTGGCCACCGCGAAGGGTCGCGGGACGGGGGCGCCCCGCCTCCGGTAGTTGGGCGACTGCGTGGCACTTCGGCATGTTTCCCGAAGAGTTGCCTTAAGGAAGCGCCACTCCCCTACGGCAGCTCCACCCGCAGCCGCAGGAAGCGTCGCACTCCCGGTCCCGCCGCCACCGAATCGGTCGCAACCAGCATCCCGGCGGACCATTCGAGCGCGACGCCCGAGGCGCTCCACCCGCTCAGGTCGTCGCTCGCCTCGACGCTCGCGACCGCCAGGCTGCCGGGATCGGCCGGATACTCCACCCGCAGGAACGGCCCGCCCGGACCGGCGAAACTCCATGCCACCGCAGGCCGCGAGGCGGCGTCGGCCGGATCCGTGCCGCAGAAGAACTCGACGATATTCGCCACCCCGTCGAAGTCCGCATCCTGGTCGGTGGCGATCAGGGACTCGCCCGCCAGCTCCGATGCCTGCCACTGCCCGTAATCGCGGATGCGCTCGGACTTCATCAGAAACGGCGATCCGCTGCCATTCACCTCGCCGGCCAGCACGATGCCGGCATCGGCGGTGTTCCATTCCAGCGGCTCGGGAGCCAACGGATCCGCCAGAGGCCAAACCCACGAGGCGGCTCGGAAAATCACCCACTCGCTCCCGGTCGCGTCATTCCGACGACCCAAAATCCATGCCTCCGCATCGACCACGAACGGCGAAGCATTACCTTCGACCCGGAACTCGCTGCCGAATCGACCATTGCCCGACTCATAGTTCGTCGTCTGTGCGACGTGCCAATGATCAAGCCACTGGCTTCGATTCGCCATCGTAGGAGTGAATCCCGGAGAAAACACACCCAGCTCGAACTGAAAGCCGGCGCCCATCGGCGCTCCGTCGCTTTCCCGGTTCACCGATGATGGATCGCAGGACCACTGGATGGTCTCCGCTTCCGCCACCGCGGCCAGCAGCACCGCGGCGCAGCACCACGACGCGGAAAAGCCTTTCATGCCGCGCGTTTGCGCCTGACCGCCCACAGCATGCCGCCAAGGCCGACGAGCATCGCGATCGACGGCTCGGGCACGAAGGTGAAGGTCTGCTGGGTGTAGATCCCCGTCACCGAATACACCCCCGGCCCCTCGATCCCGCCCTGCGAACCCCACAGCGGCGTGTCTCCCGATGTGAGGTCGCTGCTCGACCACTCGAGCGGCAGACTGCTGCCGCAGCACCCGCTGTCGGCGGTCGGATAGACCCATGAGGAGGTGGTGACCACGAACCACTCGGTGCCCGGCTCCGGATTGTCGCCGTTGCGGATCCAGATGTAGGCCTGCCGTCCCTCGAAACTCGTCGCACCCGACGACTCTTCCGGGCTGTCGCTGGTGCCGTCCGGCTCCATGTTCGCCGTCGAGGTGTAGTACCCCCAGACGCCGTCATCCACGGGCTCCTCGATGCCGTTGTAGGCCGCCTCGTCGAAGACCTGCCAATGGTTCAGCCAGTCCCCAGGCTCGTAGTCCGCAGGGTTGTAACCGGCATCGAAAGCCCCGAGCTGGAAGACGAAAGTGTTGTCGAGCACCTCGCCTTCGCTGTCCACCAAGTCACTGAAAATTTCACTCCCCCAGTCGATCTGCTGGGCGTGGAGAACCGTGCCGACGCAAAGCAACACGGCCGCCGCACAGGAGTGAGCCAGAGGTTTCATCGGTGGAAAAAGTAGGGCGATCAGCGGGTTATTACGATAATCTTGAAGATCAAACAAGCCGAATGATTGACTCACGGCGACCAAGGCCGGGGCATGGTGTAGCCGTCGAATCCGGCCTGCGAGCGCACGAACACCGCACGACCGCTCAGGAACAACACCTCGCCG
>NZ_JBISBU010000042.1:0-48766 GCF_044385805.1 Haloferula sp. A504 | reverse complement strand
GGCGGTTGGGTTTTGTGTGTGAGTCATTGATTTGAACACCAACAACTTACACCAAAACTCCAACCGCCCTCAATTCTCGGTATGAGAAATCCGGGATAAACATCCTCCCGGCCGCGAAACAGCGACCGGAAGAGCGCCACCTTCTCCTCCGCCGGGCTGCGGTGGTCGATGGCCGCAGCGGGTTCATGATTGGCGCTGCCCTGCATGGCATTTCCCCTCACCCGGCTGCGGCCAGCGGCGTCGCAAGTCCCTCGGCCTGGGCCAGGGCGCACTGGTTGGCGTCGAAGCTGAGAAACTCTTCTGCGCCCAGCACCAAGGCGGTGGCGACGTGAAGGATGTCAAGACTGCGGTGGCCGCCGGAGTGGGTGCGAGTCTTCGACAAGTGCTCGGCGGTGATGAGGATGTCGGTGAGATCGCAGTTCACCATCCGGATGATCCCGGCTTCAAGATGCTCGGAGATCTTGGCGATCATCTTCTCCGCCTCAGTGAGCGGATAGCCCATCTGACGGTTGTGGGAGTGCCGGAAAGCTTGGAAGCGCGCCCCTTGCCGGAATTCCCACAGCAACAGGCGGGTGACGTGCAGGGGCTCGGTCATCCGCTTTCGGTAGGCGAGCGCCTCCTCCGATTGATCCTGCCGCCGGTAGAGCGAGCAGAGAAACGAAGTGTCGGGGTAGGCCTTCAACTGAAGTCTCCGAGTTCGGCTTCGCGCATTTCCCGGACCTCCTCCGCCGAAAACACGCGATCACCCCAGGTCTCCTTCATCCACCGCTTGTGCGCCTCAACATCGAACTGCGGCCCTCTGCCGGAACGCGGCGGCGAGAGTAACGCCACCGGCTTGCCGTGCTTGGTGATCTCGATCTCCTGGCCGTCCGCCAACCAGGCCTCGACCTTGGCGAAGTCGTAGCGCAAATCCCTGACCGTGAGCGTTTGCATGATTGTGATGTTTTGTTTCATCACAGCATACCGGAGCAGCAGATGGTGTCAATCCAACCGAAAACGCTGCCGTCGACTCACCTGCTGGTCACCAGGGACTTGAGCCGACTCTTGAGATCCAAACATGCCGGTTCCCCACGGGCGAACCCCGAGCGGTTGGGAAGCGTCCGGACCTGAAGTGAAGTGCCGGGAGGTGGCTACATGAAACATCCCGTGATCGCCGAGCCCGAGGACGAACTCATCGCCCACCTGTCGCCCGTCCCGAGTTCCCTCCTACTTCAAGGTCGTCGCACCCATCAGGAAGCGGTCGCACTCGCGGGCCGCGCCGCGGCCCTCGTTGATCGCCCACACCACGAGCGACTGCCCGCGCCGCATGTCACCCGCCGCGAAGACGCCCTCGACGTTCGTCGTGTAGCGCTCGTGCTCGGCCTTCACGTTGCTCCGCGCGTCGGTCTCGAGGGCGAACTTCTCGACGATCTCCTGCTCCGGCCCGAGGAAACCCATCGCCAGCAGCGCCAGCTCGCAGGGGATGACCCGCAGCGTGCCTTCCTGCTCGACGGGCGTCATCCGCCCGTCCTCGCCCTTCGACCATTCGATGTTCACGATCTCCAGACCGGTGAGCTTGCCGTCCGCATCCTTGAGAAACTGCTTGGTCATCACCAGGTACTCGCGCGGATCGGTGCCCTGCACCGCGGCCGCCTCCTCCTGGCCGTAGTCCATCTTGTAAATCCGCGGCCACTCGGGCCACGGGTTGTTCGGCTGACGTTCATCCGCCGGACGCGGCAGGATCTCGAGCTGCACCACGTTCTTGCACCCGTGGCGCAGCGAGGTGCCGACGCAGTCGGTCCCGGTGTCGCCACCGCCGATCACCACGACGTTCTTGCCGGCCGCATTGAGCTCCGGCTTCGTGCCGTCGTCGTTCGTGTCCAGCAGGTGCTGCGTGTTCCCGGTGAGGAATTCCATCGCGAAGTGCACGCCGTCGGCGTCGCGTCCGTCGATCGGCAGGTCCCGCGGCAGCGTCGCTCCGCAGCAGAGCACGACCGCATCGAACTCCTCGCGCAGGCGCTCGACCGTCCAATGCTCGTCCCGGCCGATCGCGACGCCGCACTTGAAGACGACTCCCTCCTGCTCCATCAGCCCGATCCGCCGCTCGACGACCTCGCGCTTGTCCAGCTTCATGTTAGGAATGCCGTACATCAGCAGTCCCCCGGGCCGGTCGGCGCGCTCGAAGACCGTCACCGAATGCCCCACCTGGTTGAGCTGGTCGGCGCAGGACAGCCCGGCCGGTCCGGATCCGACGACCGCCACCGACCTGCCGGTCCGCTCGGCCGGAGCGTGAGGGGTCATCCAGCCTTCCTCCCAGCCGCGGTCGATGATCGAGCACTCGATGTCCTTGATCGTCACCGGCGGCTCGATCGATCCCAGCACGCACGATCCCTCGCACGGTGCCGGACAGACCCGGCCGGTGAACTCCGGAAAGTTGTTTGTCTTCCGCAGGCGCATCAGGGCCTCCTTCCACCGGCCGCGGTAAACGAGGTCGTTCCATTCCGGGATCAGGTTGTTGATCGGGCACCCGCTCGCCGCGCCGGCCAGCGTGATGCCCGTGTGGCAATACGGCGTGCCGCAGTCCATGCAGCGCGAGGCCTGCTTCGAGACCGCCGCGTCGTCGCGGTCGGCGTGGATTTCGCGCCAGTCCTTCAACCGCTCCAGCGGGGGACGGTTGGGAATGGTCGTGCGTTCGACTTCGAGGAATCCGGTGGGTTTGCCCATGATCTGTAAATGGTGGTGGCGCCGCCGACGCCCGGTGATGGATGTGGATGTTAGTGGCCGACCTTGGCGTTTTCTTCGAAGGCCGCGAGGATTGCGTCGTCCCCCTCGAGGCCGCTCTCGCGGGCCCGCTCCAGCGCGTTGAGCACGCGCTCGTAGTCGGCCGGCATCACCTTCAGGAATTTCTCCAGGCTGGAGTCCCAGTCGTCCAGGATCGCCCGGCCCTTCGCGCTGCCGGTCAGCTCGACGTGGCGTTCGATTCGGTTTTTCAGCTCGGCGATCTCGACGTCGCGGCACTCGATCATCGGATAGAGGTTCACCATCGCACGGTTGAGCTTCGACTCGAAGTCGCCGTTCTCGTTGAAGATGTAGGCCACCCCGCCGCTCATGCCGGCGCCGAAGTTGCGTCCGGTGCCGCCGAGGCAGGTGATCGACCCGCCCGTCATGTACTCCGCGCCGTGGTCGCCGATGCCCTCGATCACGGCGTGGACGCCGGAGTTCCGCACGCAGAACCGCTCGCCGGCCACGCCGGCGATGAACGCCTCGCCGGAGGTCGCGCCGTAGAACGCCACGTTGCCGATGATGATGTTCCGGTCCGCGACGAACGACGCGTGCGAGTTCCTCGGCGGATAGACGACGATCTTCGCCCCGCAGAGCCCCTTGCCGACGTAGTCGTTGGCGTCGCCCTCGAGCTCGAAGGTCATGCCCTTCGGGCAGAACGCCGCCAGCGACTGGCCGGCACTGCCGGTGAACTTCAGGTGGATCGTCCCGTCCGGCAGGCCCTCCGCGCCGTGGCGGCGCGAAATCTCGGCCCCGGTGATGGTGCCCACCACCCGGTTGGTGTTGATGATCGGCAGCTCGGCCCTGACCGGCTCGCCCTTCTCGATGGCGGGCTTGCAAAGCTCCAGCAGCGTCGTGTTGTCGAGTGCCCGGTCGAGCAGGTGGTCCTGCGCCTGCTGGCAGAAGGTGCCGACCTCGGGGCCCATGTCCGGACGGTAGAGCGTCTTCGAGTAGTCGAGGCCCTTCGCCTTCCAGTGCTCGACCGCCCGGCGCATCTCGAGCCGGTCGCTGCGACCGACCATCTCGTCGATCGTCCGGAACCCGAGGCTGGCCATGATCTCGCGCACCTCCTCGGCCACGAATCGCATGAAGTGCACCACGTTCTCCACCGCTCCGTTGAACTTGGCGCGGAGCCGCTCGTCCTGCGTCGCGATGCCCACCGGACAGGTGTTCTTGTGGCACACCCGCATCATCAGGCAGCCGAGCGCCACCAGCGGCGCGGTCGCGAAACCGAATTCCTCCGCCCCGAGCAGGGCCGCCACCACCACGTCCCGGCCGGTCTTGAGCTGGCCGTCGGTTTCCAGCACCACGCGGCTGCGCAGGTCGTTGAGCAGGAGCGTCTGGTTCGTCTCGGCCAGGCCGAGCTCCCAAGGGCACCCGGCGTGCTGGATCGACGACCGCGGGCTGGCCCCGGTGCCGCCGTCGTGGCCGGAAATCAGGATCACGTCCGCCTTCGCCTTCGCCACCCCGGCGGCGATCGTGCCCACCCCGACCTCGGAGACGAGCTTCACGTTGATCCGCGCGTGGACGTTCGAGTTCTTGAGGTCGTGGATCAGCTCCGCGAGGTCCTCGATCGAGTAGATGTCGTGGTGCGGCGGCGGTGAGATCAGGCCGACCCCCGGGGTCGTCCCGCGCACCTTCGCGATCTGCGGCAGCACCTTGTGACCGGGCAGCTCGCCGCCCTCGCCGGGCTTCGCCCCCTGCGCGATCTTGATCTGGATCTCCTCGGAGTTCACGAGGTAGTGGCTCGTCACGCCGAAGCGCCCGCTCGCCACCTGCTTGATCTTGCTTTTCTTCGAGTCGCCCTGCTCGTTGGTCCAGGTGAAGCGCTCCGGATCCTCGCCGCCCTCGCCGGTGTTGCTCCGGCCGCCGAGGCGGTTCATCGCCACCGCCAGCGCCTCATGGGCCTCCTTCGAGATCGACCCGTAGGACATCGCGCCGGTCTTGAAGCGCCGCACGATGTCCTCCACCGGCTCGACCTCCTCGAGCGGGATCGCCTTGCTCTCGTCGACCTTGAATTCCATCAGGCCGCGCAGCGTGTAGAACTGCTTCGACTGCTCGTCGATGAGCTTCGAATACTGGCGGAAGACGCCGTAGTCGCCGTTGCGCGTCGCCACCTGCATCAGGTGGATCGACTCCGGGCTGAAGAGGTGGCCCTCGCCGCCCGCACGCCACTGGTAGAGACCGCCCGGATCGAGCTCCTTGTCATCGGTCTGGCGCGGCGCGAAGCCGTCGTCGTGGCGCATCTTGACCTCCCGCGAGATCTCCGGCAGGCCGATGCCCTCGACCCGCGATGCGGTCCGCGTGAAGTAGCGCTCGATAACGTCGGTGTTCAAACCGACCGCCTCGAAAATCTGGGCCCCGCGGTAGGAGGCCACCGTCGAGATGCCCATCTTCGACATCGTCTTCACGACGCCCTTGATCGACGCCTTGAGAAACTTCTGCTCGGCCTCGTCGCGGGTCATGTCGAGCTCACCGGACTCCACCATCTCGCCCAGCGTGTCGATCGCCAGCCACGGGTTGATCACGTCCACGCCGTACCCGAGCAGGACCGCGAAGTGCTGGACCTCGCGCGGCTCGCCGGACTCCAGCAGGATCTTGATGCGGGTCCGCGTTCCCCTGCGGATCAGGTGGTGGTGCAGGCCCGCCACCGCCAGCAGCGCCGGGATCGGCGCCTTGGCGGCATCGACACCCCGGTCGGAAAGCACCAGCAGGTTCGCGCCGTCACGGATCGCCAGGTCGGCCTGCTCGCAGAGCGTGTTCATCGCCTCCCGCAGCGCCTCGCCACTCACTTGGTTCGAGTGGTGCCGGAACAGGTGCGGATTCGCCGCCTGGCCGGGCAACTGCCCCTCGGCCAGACCCTCCTGCTGCAACTCGGGCGTGTAGAGGATTGGCAGGGTCACCACCTTGAATCCGGGCTGGTTCAGATCACGCAGCTTCGCAAATTCCGCATTCCCGAGAATCGGGCTCTCGAGCCGCACCATCCGGCAGTTTTCCGGACCGGAAGACAGCAGGTCCTTGCCGGACCCCACAAAGGTCACGCTGGCCGTGATCAGCTCCTCGCGGATCGGGTCGATCGCGGGGTTGGTCACCTGCGCGAAGAGCTGGCGAAAATAATTGTAGAGCAGCTGCGGACGGTCGGAGAGCACCGCGAGCGGGGCGTCGTTGCCCATCGCTCCGAGCGGTTGGTTGGCGGTCTCCGCGCTCGGCCCGAGAATGAAACGCTTGTCCTCGAAGGTGTATCCGAAGCTCCGCTGCTGCTTCAGCAGCTCGTCGCCGGTCACCGGCTCCTTCGGCTCCCCGGCGGGAAGGTCCTCGAACAGCAGGCGCTCCTGCTTCAGCCAATCCCCATAGGGCTTCTGGCCCGCGATCTCTTCCTTCACCTCGGCATCGTCCACGATGCGCCCCTTGCTGGTGTCCACCAGGAACATGCGGCCGGGCTCCAGGCGGCCCTTCTTGACCACCGTGGCCGGGTCGACCTTCAGCACGCCGACTTCCGAGGCCATGATGACCAGGTCGTCCTCGGTCACGTAGTAGCGCGACGGACGCAGGCCGTTGCGGTCGAGCACCGCGCCGATCGAAATGCCGTCGCAGAACGCGATCGACGCCGGGCCGTCCCACGGCTCCATCATGCAGGCGTGGTATTCGTAGAAGGCCTTCTTGGTCGGGGTCATGTGCTCGTGCTTCTCCCACGGCTCCGGGATCATCATCATGACCGCGTGCGGCAGCGAGCGGCCCGAGAGCACGAGGAACTCGAGGCAGTTGTCGAACATCGCCGAATCCGATCCGTCGTCGCGGATGATCGGCAGGAGCTTCTCGAGGTCGTCGCCCAGCACGCCGGTCCCGAGCAGTTGCTCCCGGGCGTGCATCCAGTTCACGTTGCCGCGCATCGTGTTGATCTCGCCGTTGTGCGACATGTAGCGGAACGGCTGGGCCCGCGGCCAACTCGGGAAGGTGTTGGTGCTGAAGCGCGAGTGCACCAGCGCCATCGCCGACTCCATGTCCGGGTGGGTCAGGTCCGGGAAATACGCCCCGAGCTGGCCCGTCGTCAGCATCCCCTTGTAAACGATCGTCCGTGCCGAGAGGCTGGCGTGGTAGAAGTGCTCGCCGCCGGGCTTGCCGCGGTAGCGGATCACGTCGGAGGTCATCCGCCGCACCACGTAGAGCTTGCGCTCGAAATCCTGGTCGTCGGTGATCTCCTCCGGACGCCCGATGAAGACCTGCTTCATCTGCGGCTCGCATTCCGCCGAGGCCTTGCCCAGCAGGGAGCTGACCACCGGCACGTCACGCCAGCCCAGGAGCTCGAGGCCCGCCTCGGCCACCACTTCCTCGTATTCCCTGACCTGCTGGCGGCATTCGGCGGCATCCGGCGAAAAATACACGAAGCCCACCGCATACCGCCCCTCGGCCGGCAGCTCGATGCCCAGCTCCGGCGTCACGGTGCGGAAGAACTTGTCGGGCAGCTGCAAGAACAGGCCCGCCCCGTCGCCGGTGTCCGGATCGCAGCCACACCCGCCCCGGTGATCCATGTTCACGCACATTTCCAGCGCGCCCGCCACGATGTCGTGGGAGCGCTTTCCCTTCAGGTGGCACAGGAAGCCAACCCCGCAGGAATCGTGTTCGTTGGCGGGATCGTAGAGACCTTGGGGAGCGGGGAGACCAGGTGGGTTCATCAGGGTGACTAAAAACGGTTTTGGGGAGTCAGGGGGGCTGGGTTAAACCAAGATCCGGGAGCTTTGGTCAATGCTGATAGCGAAATCGCTCCCATCACCCCCAGCCTGCCAGCCCCTTTTTGAAGCCTTGGCGGCACGGAAAACTCCTTTGAATTGCCCCTTTTCCGGAATGGACCTCAGCCCCCGGCCGACCGGATCACACTCCAGCGTCCGCTGACACAGAAGATCGCGGGTCCGGGCACCCCGCGCCTTCGCGTGAGGCTTTCGCCTTCCTCGCGAGCGTCCGACTTGGAATGCTTGCGTCAACGATGGACGGGGACGCGCAACGCTCGGCATGGCTGGAAAACCTTGAGTCCGGCTGGCGACGTGAGCTTCGGGCACAGCGTACGGAGGTCGAGGAACTCTGGCGCACCCCGCTGGCGGAACGACTCTCGGACGGGAATGCGCTCCGGATCTCCAGCTTCCGGATAACCGGCAACCACCAACTCCTCGTGGTACCGGTCGATGCCGACGCCTGCCGGTTTCGCGAAGGCGACTTCCTTTGCCTCAGCCAGGACCACCCACTCGCGCCGACGGGGAAGTTCATCCACCTCGGCGAGGACGACGACGGACTTCATCTGTGGCGCTGGTGGGGCGAGATGCCCGACCCCGGCTCGGAGGGCTGGGTGCTCGACCGCGATTTCGTCGATCTGAGCGACCGCTACGAGCAGGCCACCCGCGCGCTGGCCGAAACGGTGCGCGGTCGCGAGAAGGTCCTGCCTTTCCTGCTCGGGGACAGCGGCGGCGAAATGGACGGCGGGCTTTTCACGACCACCATGGACGAGTTCGAGGACGAGGATGCGCCGCGTGATGTCCTCTGGCATGATTCCCAGCAGGATGCCATCGCCGCCTGCGTGGCCACCCACGACGGCTACCTCGTCCAAGGTCCCCCCGGCACCGGCAAGACCTTCGTGCTCGCGGAAGTCGTGCGGCGTCTCGTCGGGAACGGCGAGCGCGTCCTTGTGACCGGTCCGACCCACCGCGCGATCCAGCACGCGCTCGAAGGCTGCCGCAGGCTGCTGCCCGACTCGGTCAGGGTGGTGAAGATCGGCCCCGCGATGCTCGCCCGTGGCGACATCGAGCATTTCGAGACTTTCGCCGACAGTGGGCTCATCGAGGAAGCCGATGCCTGTGTCGTCGGCGCCACCCCCTTCGCCCTGTGGTCGAGTTTCACCGGGCTTCGCGAGGTGGAGTTCGACACGGTGGTGATCGATGAAGCCTCGCAGGTCACCGTGATGATCGCGGTCATGGCCATGCTCCACGGCGAGCGCTGGCTTTTCTTCGGCGACGACTGCCAGCTGCCGCCGGTGATGATCTCCGGCAGCGGACGGGAAGCGGCGGAGTCCTCCATCTTCCGGCTGCTCAAGAACCGCGGTTTCGAAACGATGCTCGAGGAAACGTGGCGGCTGAACGAGCAGCTCGCGGCATGGCCTTCCGCCACCTTCTACGGCGGACGCCTGACCTGCCGCACCAACCGTCGGCTCCTCCTCGATCCCCCGCCCAGCCACCCGGTGCTTCTCGGCGGAAATGCCGTCGGACTCGTCCTCTCCGGCGATGACCGTGCGACCGTCCGCTCCGAGGCGGAGGCGCAGACCGTGGTCGATCTCGTTCGTGAACTCGTCCGCGGCGGTGTCGGCCCCGGAGACATCGGCGTGATCACGCCCTTCCGCGCACAGGCGGCGGCGATCCGGGCGGTGCTCCGGATCCCGGCGGAAACCGCCTCGCTGCACCGCCTGGTCACGGTGGACACCGTGGAGCGGTTCCAGGGGCAGGAACGCGAGGTCATCCTCGTCAGCCTCGCCGCCGCCCGGCCGGAATGGGTCCGCCACCTGGCCGGCTTCCTGTTTCAGCCGGAGCGCTGGAATGTCGCCGTCACACGTGCCCGCCGGAAGCTCATCGTCGTCGCCTCGCGTGGGCTCCTCGACGCCGCCGAATCCCTCGCCGACGGCGGCGATCCGGGTGCTGTGTGCTTTTCCTCATGGCATCGCGAGGTCGCGCGATCCGCCGGCATCACATCCGAAACGGAAGGAGGTGGCTGATGGCGGTGATGATCCCGGACAGACCGCCCGCCTCCGCGCGCAAGTCGGTGCAGACGATGTTCCGCCTGCTGCGGAAGCTCGATGACGGGTTCCAGATCTGGCTGCGGATGGACCCGCTGCAAACTCCGGGATTCCTCGTACTTTGGCGCGGCCGGCACGCGTTCCTCATCAAGGTCGCCGACACCAGCCAGGAGCTCGCCGATCGAGCCCTCCAGCCGGACTTTCTCGACGGGGAAAAGGTCACCGCCGAGTCGCTGGAGGAGTCGGCGGGATTCCGCGAGCTGCTCGACCCGGACGACCACGGCCTCGTCCGCTGCCTGCTGGTGTTCCCGAACGTCGACGAGGGATCGATCGACGCGATCGAAAAGCTCCGCTCGGCGGACACCGGGGTCACCTTCCTCGGGCTCAAGCAACGCAACGCCGACGACTTCGGCGAACACCTCAAGTCCCTCGCCGAGTCCGCGGTGCCCCAACCGGTCCTGCTGCGACTGCGGGCCCGCTTCACGCCCGAGTCCGTGATCGCCACGCCCGCCGCGCGGGTCCCCCTCGCCCGCCGCGGCGCCGGGGAATCCCTGCCGCCCGCGTTCCTCGACCTCGCCCAGGAGTCGCTCGCCAAGCTCGAAGTCGAGCTGCCGCGCGAGCTCGAAATGGAGGCGCGCCGCTTCGAGACCCGCCTGATCACCGGCCCCGCCGGCTGCGGCAAGTCGCTCGTCCTGCTCCACCGCGCCCTGCTCGCCGCCCGCCTCAATCGCGGCGCCCGCCTGCTCGTCCTGACCCACAACCGACCCATCAACGGCGAACTCAAGCGCCGCCTCACCACCGCCGCCGGTCGCGCGACCCGCATCGAATGGCGCACCTTCTTCTCGTGGGCGCGAAGCCAGTCGCCCCACCGGCCCGGAGGCATGGTGCACGATTACCAGATGGAGGAGCGGGTCCGCGCCCTGATGCGGGACCGCGACTTCGGCAGGCTCACCCCCGCCTTCATCGCCGAGGAGATCGGATACCTCCGCGACCTCGGCATCGACACTCTCGACGAGTACCTCGCGCTCGATCGCTCCGGCCGGCTGAAGCGCCTCGGCCCCGAGCAGCGCCGCGCGATCTGGAATCTGCTGGGTCGTCATCGCGAGAGCATGGAGCGAGCGGACGAAAGCGACTGGCACGAGCAGGCCCTGCGCTTCCGCGACCACGCCCGGTGCCACCCGGAACTACTACGGAAATACGACTTCATCTTCATCGACGAGGCGCAGTTCTTCGCCAAGGTCTGGTTCGAGCCGGTCCTCGCCTCGCTGGCAGCCGGCGGTCAGCTCTTCATGGCCGCCGATCCCACCCAGGGATTCCTCAAGCGCCGTGAAAGCTGGGCCGCCGCCGGCATCGATGTCCGCGGCCGCTCGAACCGCCTCGCCAAACCCTACCGATCGACCCGCCGCATCCTCGAGTTCGCCCGCGAACTCGTCGAGCGCCGCCGCGCCCTTCACCCCGACACCGCGGACGACCTCGACCCGCCGACCGACGACGAGCTCGATGCCATCGAGGAGGACGGCGAGGATCCCGCCATCCTCCGCCTTCATCCCCAGGCCGCGCTGCGCCAACTCGGCGACGAGCTTTCCCGACTGCGCGAGGAAAGCCCGCAGCTCCGCGGCAGCATCCTCATCCTCCACGCCGAGAGCAGCGCCACCCGCAGCGTGACCGCCCTGCTCCGCGCGAAACTCGGTGCCGGCGAGGTCGCCGACCTCGACGACCGCGGCGACCCGCCCGCCGGTCCCTTCTGCTCCATCGCCCGCTTCCACTCCGCCACCGGCCTCGAAGCCGCCGTGGTCTTCCTCCTCGGCATCGACTCCCTGCTCGAAGCCGAGGGCGACCCCCGTCTCGATCCCGAGTCCCGCGCCGAGCGCGCCGCCGCCCACACCCGCCTCCTCTACATGGCCACCACCCGCGCCGCCCGCCGGCTCGTCATTTTCTCCCGCCACTGGCCCTGATCTAACAGCGGCTGTGACTTCCATCCGCGTGGCCTGATCCCGTCGAAACTCTCGGGATTTCCGTGCTCGTCGGGGAACGCCGGCATGCCCTGCCGAACATGAACCGATCATCGGGCGCCCGGCGGAGAAGGCAGGTCATCACGCTTTCCCAAGACGACGAAGTGCCTGGAATAGGCTTCTTCGAGCTTGGGTTCGCCGCTGCGGGAGAATCGCAGCGGGTGTTTGCGGTGGTGATAGACCGTGTGCGAGGGCTTGAGCTTGAGATCGTGGGCGTGGAAACGGAGCAAACGCAGGATGCGGCCGGCCCGGGTGAGGTTGCAGCGGATGACGCGCTCCAGGCAGGGCACCTGGCCGCGTTTCCAGCTTTCGAGATCCGCAGGCCGCAAGAGGCCCATTTCCACGAAAAGCTCCACCGGGGCGACGAAGCGCTTGCGGGCAAGGATGCGCGGCACGGTCGCCACGATCTTCGGGTAATCCTTGAACTCCCGGTAGTTCGCGACGGTGAGCTTGGGCAGGGAGGACATGGGGTTCTCAGTGAGAGTGCAGCCGGGCAGGAACAGGAGATTTCAAATCCGGCGGGGGTCGGGCAAGCACGAAGGCGGAGGTTTCCCTGGCGGGCGGCATGGAAAACGATTTGCCATCTCCGCGCCGTCCCAGAAGTCTCAGAGCATGCCGACACTGCACGACACCCTTTGGGATCTGACGGTCGATGAACTCCGCTACCGCCTCAAGTTTCTCGTCCCGGGGTCGAAGGCGACGCGCAAGGCCGAGATTATCGACGGCATCAAAGCCGCGCTCGACGGGGATGGTCTTGCGGCGGTGTGGGGCACGCTGGACGAAACGGCGCGGCACGCGGTGAGCGAGGCAGCGCATGGTTCCAGCGGTCGGCACGATTCCGTGCGCTTCGCCGCGAAGTATGGAAGTGACGCCAGCTTTTTCACGACCTCCGGGCAATCCCGGTATCATGATCGTTACCAGACGCCGCAAAACTCGACCTTTCTGAACGTGTTCTTCTATCCGGAAAAGCGCCCGCGCGCCCGGGTGATCCCATCCGACCTGGCGGAGCGCCTGCGGGCCTTCGTGCCGCCGCCACCCGCCCTCACCATGCCCAGCGTGCCGGAACCTGCTGCGAAGGATGGACTCATGGTCCGGCACACCGAAGCCGAGGCCCTTGCGGATCTCGGCGCACTGCTGCGGCTGGCCGCCATGGGCAAACTGGGGTTCGGAGCGAAGACCGCGATGCCTTCGAAAGGCTCCCTCCCCGGCATCGAGGCCGCGCTGACGGGCGGCGATTGGTTTCCACCCGAACTCAGCCGCATCCCGAACCGCAAACCGTGGCAGCAGGAGATCGGTCCGATCAAACCGGTCGGCTGGACACGGATGCTCCACGCTGCCGGACTCATCGCGATGAAGGGCACGAAGTCCTCGCTCACTCCGCAGGGCCTCTGCGCCGTGGAAAAGCCCGCCTGGGAGGCCGCCGTGGACATCTGGCGGAAGTGGATCACCAACCAGGCGTATGATGAGTTCAACCGGATCGACGTGATCAAGGGCCAATCGGTGAAGGGCTCGCTTACCGCCCGGGCGCCCCGCCGCGCGGCACTGCTCGAAGCCCTCGGCAAGTGCCCGGCAGGAGAGTGGATGGCCTTCGACGACTTCTCCCGCTTCATGCGCGCGAACGGCCACCTCTTCGAGGTGTCTTCCGATCCTTGGAAACTCTACATCTGCGATCGGGAATACGGCTCGCTCGGGTATGATGGATACGGCGGATGGGCCGTGTTGCAGGATCGCTACCTCATGTGCGTGCTCATGGAGCACGCCGCCACCCTCGGCCTCGTCGATATCGCCTACACCATTCCGGATCGAGTCCGCCCGGTGGATAACTGGGGCATGGACGATTACGCGTGGCTGTCCCGCTACGACGGACTGCGGGCCTTTCGCATCAACCCTCTCGGTCAGCATGTGCTCGGCGGCGGGCATGCTTCCTTCAAGCCGACCCAGCCCATCGCCCAAGCACGCCTCACGGTCCTGGGAAACCGCAGCATCCGCGTGGTTTCGGGAAATCTCACCGCTGGCGAGCGATTGCAGCTCGAAACCTGGGCCGAGCCGACGGGCGAGGGCGTCTTCCGCCTCGATGAAGGTCGCGCGATCGAAGCGGTCGAATCGGGTCGCGGGCCGGATGACTTCGCGCGTTTCCTCGAAGAGCGCGACGATCAGCCCCTGCCGGAGACGGTGGTCGCCTTCCTCAAGCAGGCCCGCGACAACGGTGCTGCCGTGCGCCAGTCCGGCAGCGCGGTGCTTTTCGAGTGCCGCGATGCTGCCACCGCCGAGATGATCGCCGGTGCCAAGGAGCTCACAGGCATCTGCCTCCGCGCCGGGGAAACCACGCTGGCCATACGCGAGGACAAGCTCGCCAGATTCCGCAAACAGGTCCGCCTGCTCGGCCTGGGCATTCGCTAGCTCGATTCACACTTCCCATCACCCGCCTCCGCCGCATGATTTCCCCGCCCGCATGATCTTCGACCTGCCGCTTCCCCACGCCCCGGACTCCGATGGCGAACCCGTCGTCGCCGCGCTGCCCGATCCCCTCCTCGAGCAACTCTTCGCCGCCGCCGCCGAAACCCTGAAGGCCCGGCCTTGGGAAAAACTCCACGACACCGACTGGTTCGTCATCGTCGATCCCGACACCGGCGCGACCCACATCGTCGCCATCATGGGCGCGGCCCGGCAGTTCTACGCCGTCCAGGTTTACCTCCCCGACGAAGGCATCCGCTTCTGGAACGACTTCATCCACAACGGTGCCCCGAACACCCAACTCGGCCAATACCGCCAGCGCATGGTCTCCTGCGAGTTCGTCGCCTTCAACACGGACGATCTCGACGAGACCGACATGGACCGCAACGACACCTTCGTCGATCCCGATTTCGAGCCCGATCATCTCGACTCCTTCCTCTTCCGCGCCACCCACCCCGGCTGCGTCAACTGGCATCCCGATGAAAGCGAGGCCCGCTGGATCCTCGACGCCCTCCGCCTGGTCCCCCGTTTCCTGAAGCAGTGGAAAAAGCTGCCCCACAAATGCTATCAGCACGAGCCCGGCGACCTCATGCCGTGGATCCCATGCTACCGGCTTCCGGAAAACAAGGACCGCGCCCGCGCCGCCGACTGGGAGCTCACCACCATCCGCTTCCCCGAGGTCGATGCACCCGACACCTATCTCACCGACGAACTCTTCCCCGCCCGCCTCGACGCCTTTCCGATCCAGAAAGACGAGACCTGGCAGATCGGCAACAACTACTTCGGCAAGGCCGTCTTCATCGGAGGCCGCCCCACCTGGCTCATGCTCCACGCCATCGCCAGTGAAACCACCGGCTTCGCCCTCGGCGCGCAACTCCTCCCCTGCACCGAGCCCATCGAAGTTGGCCTCCGCAAGTGCCTGCTCAAGGCCGCCTCCGAGACCGGCCACCTGCCCGCCACCCTGAAGGTCCGCTCGCCCCTCGCCGACAAGGTCTTCAGCGGCATCCCGCGCCTGAAGACCGCCCTCCAAGATGACCTGCCACAACTCGACGAAGTCCTCGGCGGCCTCACCCACCAGCACGATCTCCTCGCGGAAGACCATCCCCTCAACCAGCTCTCCGAAGAGGCTCTCGAGAAATTCGATGCCATCATGGCCGGGCTGCCATCACCCGACCAAGTCACCCCGAAAGAATTGACCGACCTCATGGAGCGGATTGCCCAAGTCGAAGGCGGCGGCGATTTCCTCCAGGGAGTGCTCGGCAACCTCGGCGCAGCCCATCAGGACTCGACCCCAGGCAAGGCCGGAAAGCTCGATGACCATCCCGACCTCTTCGCACACACCGCGCTCGTCCAAGGACCGAAACCCGGCAAATCCAAGTTGGCGAAACGCGGCACGGGAGATACCGGCGAACGCTTCATCTTCCGCATCGACCTCGAACGCATCCGCCCTCCCATCTGGCGACGCCTCAGCATCCCCACCGACGCCACCTTCGAAGACCTGCATTTCGCCATCCAGGTCCTCTTCGACTGGGACGACGACCACCTTCACTCCTTCATGAAACGCCAGGCCCGCCGCCTCATTCACAGCATCGGCCCCGACCCCGAAAACGACGAGCTTCCCGAAGACCGCACGCCGCTCAAGGACATCTTCACCCGCAAGGGCACCAAGCTGCACTACATCTACGACTTCGGTGACAACTGGACCCATCTCATCCAGCTCGAAGACAAGGTGAAATCCCAGCCCGGCGAGTCGGGTCCCGCCTGCCTCGCCGGCCGCGGCATCGCCCCGCCGGAAGACTGCGGCGGCATCCGGGGGTTCATGGACCTCCTCAATCCCGACTCCGGATATGCCGAGGACATCGGGTGGGAGCCCGAGGAAATCCAGCGCCTCCGCGAAGGGAAATTCGATCCCAAAAGCATCCGCTTCCGCTAACCGCCCATACGCCCCGTGCTCCCCGCCCTCACCGGACTTTCCCGCGACGACCTCACCGCCCTCATGGCGGGGTTGGGTTTGGAAAACGACTGCTTCGGGAACAGGTTTGTGCCTGGAATTGCCACCTGCTTCAGGAAAATAAATCGTTGATGCGCCTCCTTTATTCTGTTCACTTGAACTCATGCCCCGCCGAACCTTGATCAGCCTCTTCAGCGGTGCCGGCGGTCTCGATTTGGGACTGGAGGCCGCCGGATTCGACACCAAGGTGGCCGTGGAGTTCGACGCGGCATGTGTGGAAACACTCCGTCAGAACCGCGATTGGCCGGTCATCCACTCCGACATCCACGCAGTAACCAATCAAGCCCTTCTGAAAACGGCTGGACTGCGGGAAGGTGAGGCCGACCTGCTGGCAGGTGGACCGCCGTGCCAGCCTTTCTCAAAGTCCGGCTACTGGGCGAGTGGAGACGCGAAACGCCTTCGCGATCCGCGAGCCACGACCTTGGATGCCTACCTCCGGATTCTCGAAGCAGCCAAGCCGAAGGCCTTCCTTTTGGAGAACGTGAGTGGTCTTGCTTACCGAGGGAAATCGGAAGGTCTCGATTACCTGCTCCGTTCCATCGATGCCATCAACAACCGTACGGGACTGAATTACGGAGTCGAGGTTCTCCAGCTGAATGCCGCCCATTTCGGAGTTCCCCAGATTCGCGAGAGGGTGTTCCTCGTGGGATCACGCGAAGGAGAAAGCTTTGGCTCCTTGGCCGCCACGCACCAGCTCCCGGACGATTCTCAGTGCGATGCTTTGCTGGATTCGGCCTTTACCGCCTGGGACGCGATCGGAGATCTGGAAGATGACGATTCCCCGGACCTCGCCGTAAAGGGCAAGTGGGCGGATCTTCTGCCATCGATCCCCGAGGGCATGAACTACCTCCACCACACCGATCGAGGCGAAGGTCTGCCCCTTTTCGGCTGGCGGCGGCGCTTTTGGAATTTCCTGCTCAAGCTGTCCAAGGACAAGCCATCTTGGACACTGACGGCTCAGCCTGGACCCGCAACCGGTCCGTTCCATTGGAAAAATCGCCACCTGTCCTCGCAGGAACTTGCCAGACTCCAGACCTTCCCAAGGGACTACCAAATCCTGGGCAATCGAGTCGTCGCACAAAAGCAGGTCGGCAATGCGGTCCCCTCGGCGCTCGCCGAAAAGTTGGGCCAGGAATTGAGGTCCCGCTTCCTGGGAGATACCCTCCGTTCCGGTGGGGCTCTCACCTTGCTGCCAAAAAGATCCTCGAAAAGAGCACACCCGGAGCCCGTAAAACGCGTTCCACGCAAATACTACGAACTCAAGGGAGATCACGAAGCGCATCCAGGAACCGGACTCGGGTACGGAGCCGTGCAGCGAATGAAGTCCGCCTGAGGCATCTCCCTCCGAAATCATGAGCGATTTCAGGCGCTACTCGGTGTCCAAGTCCGCCAAGCAGCCCTTGGTTGATTTCATGACCAAGGCTCTTGAGGCGAGTGGATGTCGCATCATCCGCGCCTCCGAGGCCGACCATGCTCCCTTCAAGATCACCTTCGAAACACGACAAGGAGAGCGAGCCGGGATCATCGCCTACGCCTTCTTTGCGAATGCGAAGCTCACCCGCAACCGGCCGGAGGACGAACATCGATTCCAAGTGAAATACGGGGCAAAGGACGGGCAGCTCCATCAGCTATGGCAAGATCCATTTGGTCTCTACACGACCCTTTTTCTCGGAATCAATCCCGAGGCAGGCTTCTTCGTTGCGGCCGATCCTGTGCTACACAGCCCGACCAGGATGTTCATCTCCATCGAGTTCAAGGAGGAGCACGCCCGCTTGGTTCTTCGCGACGGATGGCATTTCTGGGAACGTGAGAAATCGAGCAAAGGCTACGACTCCCCTGTCGAGACGATGGTGGGCGGGACTCCCGATCGCTTTCTCGACTACGTTCGTTTCGAACAAGCGGCACTCGGCCTTGATCAGGGTCACCGCTATCTCCTCGCTGAACGCTTCTCGCAAGGTTCTCGCCTCACCCCCTCCACAATCCCCACGCTTTCTGCAACCCCGGCCGGACCTCATCTACACGCGTTGTCGGAAGAGTTCGAAATGACAGCAGGTCAAATCCTCTCGCTCATCGAATCGGCACCCATGCTCAAAATGGCCGTTCGGGGTTGGGTCGCGGAGTCGCACCTCGAAACCGAACTGAGAAGTGTCCCGGGAATTCGTGAGGTGATCCGGCTTGAGTCGGCCGGCAAACCCGATTTTGAACTCAAGCTCGAACGCGGTCCGAGGGTTCTCGTCGAATGCAAGAATGTCCTCAGGAAACGGATGGCCGACGGAACGATCCGTGTTGATTTTCAGAAAACCCGGGCTTCCAAAGCAGATCCATGCTCGCGCTACTACCGGCCGGCGGATTTCGACGTGCTCGCCGCATGCCTGCACCCGGCGACGGAAAACTGGGAGTTTCGCTACAGACTGACCCGCGACATGCCGCAGCACCGCAAATGCCCCCTCCGCTTGGACAACAGGGTTCGAGTCGGAGCGGACTGGTTCCCGACCTTTCCCGAAGTCATCACGGCACTTTGATCTCGTTCCAGCGGAGTTCGAGATTGGAGCTTCCTTCCCCATGCTCCACCCTCCCCACGTGCTTCCCGCCCTCACCGGACTTTCCAAGGACGACCTCACCGCCCTGATGGCGGAATGGGGGCAACCCGCGTTCCGGGCCGGGCAGATCCTCGACTGGGTGTGGAAAAAGCAGGTCGGCTCGATCGACGAGATGACCAACCTGCCCACCTCGCTGCGGGAAAAACTTGCCGAAACCCACCGGCTTCACGCCCTCGAGCACAGCCAGACCCAGGGCAGCGGCGACACCACCCGCAAGTTCCTCTTCAAGCTCCACGACGGCCGCTACGTCGAAAGCGTCCTCATCCCAGCCAACCCGGCCCTCTACGGCGAGCGCTCCGACCGCCGCACGCTGTGCGTCTCGTCCCAGGTCGGCTGCGCCTACGGCTGCAAGTTCTGCGCCTCCGGCCTGGCCGGCTTTTCCCGCAACCTCGACCCCGCCGAAATCGCCGGCCAGGTGCTCGCCGCCGAACAACTCTCCGGCGAGCGCGTCGACAACCTCGTCTTCATGGGCATGGGCGAGCCCTTCGCCAATTTCGACAAGCTGATGGCTGCGATCGAGATCATCACCGCCGAGTGGGGCCTTCACCTCGGGGCCCGGCACCTGACGATTTCCACCTCCGGCCTCGTCCCGCAGATCCGCAAGCTCGCCGATCATCCGCAGCAGATCCGGCTGGCGATCTCGCTTCATGGCGCCACCGACGAGGTCCGCGAGCGGATCATGCCGGTGAACAAGAAGTGGAACACCGAGAAGCTCTTCGAGGCGCTCGACTACTGGAACGCCCACAAGAAGCAGCACCTGACGCTCGAGTACATTCTCATCAAGGACGTCAACGACGAGCTTGAACAGGCGCGCATCCTCGCCGGTCACGCCCGGCGGCTGCGGGCCAAGGTGAACCTCATCCCCTACAACACCGTCGAGGGTCTCGACTGGGTCCGCCCGTCGGAAACCCGCTGCAAGGCCTTCCGCGACATCCTGAAAAACGCCGGCGTCTCCGCCACCCTGCGCCTTGAAAAGGGCCACGACATCGACGCCGCCTGCGGCCAGCTCCGCCTCAAACAGGAGACCGAAGAAGGCATCATCGAGGCGCCGGTGAAGTAGACAGCCGGATCCGTCAGCGAAACGGATTCAGAATCCGCAGCGGCCCGATCCCGCGCTCGTGCTGGAGGTCTTCGGAATAGAGAACCGGTGCCCCGGATTCGAGCGCCGAGGCCACGACGAGTGAGTCGTAGAATCGATACCGGGTGAGCTCACGGATCTTGAGCGCCGCCTCCCAGATCGACGGAGTCGGGTAAACCGCGCAATGAGGCACCAGCAGCAGCTCGAGAAGATCGCTCAAATAGGGCTGATCCAGGGGCCTCTCAAAACGGTGGAGCGCCACCGAGCAGAACTCCTGCACCACCTGCCAACTGATCGCCCACGGCGCTTCGTCCGCCATCAGTTCGCGCGCCCGCGCCTGCTTGCCCGGGTTCTCCGGGTCGAAGGCATACACCAACACGTTGGTATCCAGGAAATACTCAGCGCTCATTCATCTCATCCCGCGTGAAGGGCCCTCCTGCCTTGTATTTCCCCGCATCCTCCATCAGTCGGGAAATCCGTTCGCGCCGCTCGTCGCGACGGGCAAGATCCGCCAGCCATTCCCGGAACAGGGCATTCAGCGTGGTGTGCCGCCGCCGGGCCTCCTCGCGCGCCTCGGCAATCAGGCGCTCGTCCGCACTGAGGGTGATGTTCTTCATAGCACGAAAGTAGTGCGCACATGATTCGTGATCAAGAATTTCCGCCGCCTTGCCGGCATCCATCAGCCCCGTAGGCTACCACCACGCCCATGATCCCCCGACTCCTCCTCGTCGCCCTGCTCGCTGCCCTCGCGGCGGCATCCGGTGCCCGGCCCAACCTCGTGCTCATCGTCGCCGACGACTGCACCTACCTCGACATGGAGGTCTACGGCGGCCAGGCGAAGACCCCCCACCTCAAGAAGCTGGCTTCCGAGGGGATGACCTTCAGCCGCTGCTTTCAGGCGGCGCCGATGTGCTCGCCGACCCGCCACAACCTCTACACCGGCATCTACCCGGTGAAATCCGGCGCCTGGCCGAACCACACCGCGGTTTATCCGGGGACGAAATCCATCGCCCATCACCTGCAGGCCGCCGGCTACCGCACCGCACTTTCCGGGAAGACCCACATCGGCCCGAAAGCCTCGTTCCCCTTCGAATACTCGTCGGATTTCGCCCAGGACGGCCCCGACACCCGAGCCCTCTACCCGAAGATCCGGAACCTCCTCACGGAGTCGAAGCAATCCGGCACCCCCTTCTGCCTCATCGCCTGTTCGAAGGAGCCCCACAGCCCGTGGGACAAGGGCGATGCCTCGGCCTACCCGCCAGCCGGACTGAAGCTCCCGCCGAACTGGGTCGACACCCCGGAAACCCGCGCCGCCTATGCCGACTATCTCGCCGAGGTCACCTACTTCGATTGGCAATGCGGGCGGCTTCTCGCCCTGCTCGATGAGTTCGGCCTCCGCGACAACACGCTGGTTGTCGTCCTCTCCGAGCAGGGCTCGTCCTTTCCCTTCGCCAAGTGGACCTGCTACGAGATGGGGCTCGCCTCCGGCCTGATCGCCCGCTGGCCGGGCAAGGTGGGAGCCGGCTCGAAAACCGACGCGATGGTCGAGTACGTCGATGTCACCCCGACCTTCCTCGACGCCGCCGGGGTCGAGGCCCCCGGAAACCTCGACGGCCGGTCCTTCCTGCCCGTCCTCAGGGGTGAAACCGACACCCACAAGCAATTCACCTACGGCCTCCACACCACCCGCGGCATCATCAACGGCTCCGAAGCCTTCGGCATCCGCTCGATCGGCACCGCCACCCACCGTTACATCTGGAATCTCCACCCGGAGACCAGCTTCACCAACGCCGTCACCGGGAAATATCAGGCCGGATGGTGGGGGAGTTGGACCGAAAAGGCGGAGTCCGGCGACGAACAGGCCCGGGCTCTGGTCCACCACTACCAGCACCGACCCGCCGAGGAACTCTACAACATCGTCGAGGACCCCCACTGCACCCGCAATCTGATCGACAACCCCGACCTCGCCGAGCTGCGCAAGGACCTTCGCCGCCGCCTCGAGGCATGGATGGCAAGCCAAGGCGACAAGGGAGATGAGACCGAACGCCTCGCCCTGACCCGGATGCCGCGCCACAAGGATCGCAGCGGACGCCCGAGAACCAGCGATTCGCCCCGAACGAAGAACCCGCAATGAAATTTGCATCTTATTTACTTTTAATAAACAAGTAATATTACTTGCTATTAACAAGTGAACCGCTATGCTCAGGGCATGGTTGAACGGCGGAGAACCTGCCCCCTGGCGTGTGCGCTCGACCTTTTCGGAGACCGCTGGACCCTGGTGCTGGCCGACCAACTGATGTCAGGACCCTCACGCTTCAAGGACTTCGTGGCCCGTGCGGACGGAATTCCCACCAACATTCTCACCGAACGGCTGAATCGCCTCGTCGAGACGGGGATTGCCGAGAAAGTTCCGGTGGCCGAAGGTTCCAGGCGGCAGGCCTACCGGCTCACGGAGAAGGGCACGGCCCTCCGCCCGGTCCTGGCCTCCATCCGCCGCTGGCAACGCGACTGGGACAAGGCCCCGGAAGCACCGCCGGAGCCCGTCCCCCCGGCCGGCCCATTCTTCGAAGAACCCGAGCACTTCGCCGACCTCGGCTGATGCCTCACCCATGCCCTCGCCTGCTCCGCTCCTGATCACCGCCTTCGGCCCCTTCGGCGGCCGCACGGTCAACGCCTCCGCACTGGCACTCCGCGGTCTCCGGCAGACCGACCGGTCTTTTAATTACCGCATTCTGCCGGTGGACCAGTTCGAGGGGCCGCGGCGGCTGCGCGATGCGGTGCGGCGCCTCGCCCCCCGGGCCCTGCTGCTGCTGGGGGAGGCGGCCGGGGCGGGAGGCATCCGGCTGGAGACGCGGGCGTGGAACAAACTCGATTTTTCCATCCCCGACATCGCGGGCCGCCAGCCCCGGGGCCGCCCGATCGATGCCACGGCCCCGGCGACGATCTCGACCCCGGTGGATGTCCGCCGACTGCGGCAAACCCTCAGCCGGGCCGGTCATCCGGTGGAGCTCTCCAAGGATCCCGGCCGCTACCTCTGCAACCAGATCTACTTCACCGCCCTCCACCAGGCCGCAATCCCGGCGATTTTCGTCCATCTGCCGCTTGAGGAACGATTCCCCACGGCCCGGGCGGTGGAGGCGATCCGGATCATCGCCGCCGCGCTGTGACGGTGTCGTCGCAGCCCGGAGACTGCTTGTCCTCTCGCGCCATGGCGTTCAGCCTCAGGTCATGATCCGCTTCACGCTCATCGCCCTGCTCGCCGCCGGTCTGTTCTCATCCTGCGCCACCTGCTGGTCCGGCGGCATCCCGCTGCGTCCCAGCGAGGAGGCCGCGCTCCAGGGCGCGGTGCGCGATTTCGGCGACACCTCGAAGGCGGTGGTTTATCGCGGGCTGGCCCACCCCGAGGCCGACACGGCCCGCTACGAAAAACAGGTCAAGGCCGGAGGCTGGGTCGAGTTCGAGGACTTCAAGTTCTTCAAGGAACCCGTCGACGTCCCGCGCCGGACGATCGACCAGGTGCTCTCGCTCTACGCCCAACCCGGCTCCCACCAGGCATGGGGACCGAAGGAACTGTGCCCGGGATTCCACCCCGACTACGCCATCGTCTGGTCGGACCGCGGCACCCGCCGCGTGCTCCAGTTGTGCTACGGTTGCCACGAGTGGAAATTCTTCGGACCCGGCGGGATGCTGCTGACCGACATCTCGGAGGAAGCCTACTTCGGACCGCTCACGACCGAGTGGCTGGAGAAGGAAGGTCGCTAGCCGCAATGGCACTTCCCCAAATGTGTGTTCGCGAGCCGAGGTGGTTCAGGGCAGTCCTTCGACCTTCAGACCGGGGCACTCGTCAAGAGAAGTGCCATTTTCGCCAGCCGCCCCAACGTGCGCGGTTCACCCATCCTGCTTCGACGCGGGAAACGGATTGCCCCGGAGCCCGGTGGCTGCTTGATTCAGGGGTATGACGCCGTCCAACGATGGCAGTGACATGGCGGATGTCGACGGGAGTCGGCTGGAGCTGGCGCTGCGAGCTTCCAATGAAGGCATCTGGGACTGGTGGACGGACAAGCGCGAGATCTACTACTCGCGCCGGATCCTCGAGTTCCTGGAATGCGGCGATCGCCGCGCCCCGAACTTCTTCCTCGCTCCCCACGAGTCGATCCACGAGGAGGACCGCGAGGAATTCGCCGCCGCCCTCGGCAGCGCGCTCGACCCGGGTGGACCGGAGTATCTGGCCATCGACAGCCGGGTCCACACCGGCAGCGATGGATGGATCTGGCTGCGCATCCGCGGCAGCGTCGTCCGCGACCGCACCGGCCACGCGACCCGCATCGCCGGGTCGATGATCGACATTTCCCGCCGCAAGGCGGCCGAAGCCCAGATCGAGGAGGAGCGCCACGTCCTCAGCACGCTCATCGAGCACGTTCCGCTGCAGATCTATTTCAAGGACACCGAATCCCGCTTCGTGATCGTCAACCAGCAGATGGCCGAGTGGAACGGCATGGCCGGGCCGGAGAAGATCATCGGCAAGCACGACCGCGACCTCTTCGCCGAAGCCCACTGGAAGGAGGCCTTCGAAGACGAGCAGGCGATCATCCGGTCGGGCGAAGCGATCACCGGCAAGATCGAGCACGAGGTCCGCGACGACGAACGCGGTGACACCTGGGTGATGACTTCCAAGTTTCCGTGGCGCGACCGCAAGGGCCGGATCAAGGGCACCTTCGGCGTTTCCAGCGACGTCACCGACCTGGTGCTCGCCCAGAAGCAGGCGGCCGAGCTCGCCGCCGAGCTCGCGCTGCGGAACCAGACCTACGAGGAGGAAGTGCAACTCGCCCGCGAGATCCAGCAGGCCCTGGCGTCGTCCGCCTTCCCGATGGTCAGGCACCACCGCGGCAATCTCCACTTCGGCTCGCGCTACCTGCCGATTTCCGGCCTGGCCGGCGATTTCTTCGAGGTCGTCCAGGTCGGCAGAACGGGAGTCGGCCTGCTGATCTGCGACGTCATGGGCCACGGTGTCCGCGCCGCCCTGGTCGTCGCCATGCTGCGGGGCTTGCTGGAGAAGCAGCGGCGCGACGCCGGCCGACCCGGGCGCTTCCTCAAGGGGCTCAACGACGGCCTGAGCGCCATCCTCCAGCGGGCCGATGCCACGATGTTCGCCACCGCCTTTTATGCCCTGATCGACCTGGAGAAGGGGGTCGTCCGCTACGCCTGCGCCGGGCATCCCGGGGCGATCATTTCCGGCCCCTCGGGCGTGCGGCAGCTTTCCTGCGAGCGAGACCAGCGGGGTCCGGGTCTCGGCATCATGCCCAAGGCGGAGTTTCCGGAGAACGAGGTGCCCCTGCGGGAGGTCGACCGCCTGCTGCTCTTCACCGACGGCATTCTCGAAGCGGAGGACCACACCGGCGAGGCCTTCTTCGAGAAGAGACTGATGGACGTCGTCGCCGAGCGCTCCGAGGAACCCCTCGAGGAGATGCTCGACGGCATCATCGCGAGCGTCCTCGAGTTCGCCGAGGGCGAGCACTTTGATGACGACGTCTGCCTGCTGGCGACCGAGTTGCCGAAGTGAGGCGATCAAAGAGCCGCCCGCCACAGGCAGGCGATTCCAAGCTTCAGGCCTTCAGACCCTGAACCGCCGCCACGATGTCGGCCACTTCGGCCATCCGGCCGAGGCCTTCGTAGCCGCAGGCGAGCTGTCCCGCCGCCGGACCGACGAAGCGGCAGCCGTCCTGCGTGAGTTGAGCGACGTTGCGCTGCGTCGCCGGGTGCTCCCACATCTTGCCGTTCATCGCCGGTGCCAGTACGACAGGCGTCGTACGTGGCAGCGCGAGATACACCGAGCCCAGGGAATCCGGTGCCATGCCGTTGGCCAGGTTTGCCAGCGTGTTGGCGCTCGCCGGGGCGACCAGAAACAGGTCGGCCTCGTCGGCCAGCTCGATGTGGCCCGGCTTCCACGAGCTTTTCTCGTCCTCCAGCCCGAGCAGCACCGGCCGCCGGGTCAGCGTCTGCAGCGTCAGGGGCGTGATGAACTCGGTCGCCGCCGCCGTCATCACCACGTTCACTTCGTGGCCGGCCTTGACCAGTTGCGAGGCCAGCTCCGCTGCCTTGTAGGCGGCGATCGAGCCGCTGATGCCGAGGACGATGTTCATGGGTTCCGCAGGCGTGAAATTCTCATCCGCTCCGCCACCAGGAGCGACTTGAACTGGGCGTAGTCCTCCTCGCGGGTGGCCGAGACGAGGCGGTAGCTGTAGTCGCTCCAGTGCGACATTTCCTCGATCGCATTGCGCAGCCGCAGCTGGATCACCTCCTCGCTGTCGGTGGCACGACCGCGCAGGCGGGCTTCCAGCTCGCGCTCGTCGGGAGGCATCACGAACAAGTCGACCAGCGCTCCCCGAATCACCGGATCCTCGATCGCCCGCACCTGGGCGGCACCCTGGACGTCGATGTCCATCACCACGTCGATGCCCTCCGCCAGGCGGTCGACCACCTCGCTGCGCAGCGTGCCATAGAAGTTCCCGTGCACCTCGGCGTGCTCGATGAAGTCGCCCGCGGCGATCCGGCGCTCGAAATCCTCGCGCTTGAGAAAATGATACTCGCTGCCGTCGCGCTCGCCCTCTCGCGGCGCGCGGGTGGTGCAGGAAACCGAAAACTCCGCCTCGCCCTCGGATTCCAGCCGCCGGCAGAGTGTGGATTTCCCCGAACCCGAAGGACCCGAAACGAGAAACAGAATCCCGGTGCGCATGAGGAAAGGGTGGGAAGGCGGCGTGCCATGAGCAAGCCAAAGCTCGTGAGGACCGCACGACGAGGTCGCGCAGCGAGGAACCTTGCCGGACCTTTCTTCAGCGAATGGGCGTCGTCCTCGGGCGCTTCCTGCCCGGGTGATGAGCACAAACGCCGCGGGTTGGCACCCGTGGCTATGCGCCACCCGGAACCGTCATGCCATCATCGCTCCCGCCAGCCCGGAGCGCTCGAGCAAAGGCTCGAGCTGCGGATCCCGGCCCATGAACCGGCGGAACGACTCGTCCACCGGTCGTGAGTTGCCTTTCGACAGCACATGCTCACGGAACTCGAGGCCGACCTGCTCGGACATCACGCCGTGGTCGCGGAACTTGGTGAAGGCGTCGGCATCGAGCACCTCCGCCCACTTGTAGGAATAATAGCCCGCCGCGTATCCGGTCGGCGAGCTGAACAGGTGGCTGAATCGCCGCGCCATGCTCGGCGTCTTGGTCTTCAGTTCGACCTGGTAGCCCCTCAGGATCTCCTTGTCGACCTCGTCGAGGTCGCGGCCCTTGTATTTCGCGTGGTGGACGTGCAGTTCGAGGTCGAGCTTGCCGAGGGCGAGCTGTCGCATGAAGACGGTGGCGCTCATGTAGTTCCGCGCCGCGAGCATGCGCTCGAAAAGCTCGTCGGGGATCGGCTCGCCGGTCTCGTGATGACGGGCGAAGAGGTTCAACGATTCGCGGTCCCAGCAGAAGTTCTCCATGATCTGCGACGGCAGCTCGACGAAGTCCCACGGCACGCTGGTCCCCGCCAGCGAGCGCACCGGCACGTCACTCAACAGCCCGTGCAGCAGGTGGCCGAACTCGTGAAAGATGGTTTCGACCTCGCGATGGGTCAGCAGCGCCGGCTTGCCGTCCACCGGCGGGCTCATGTTGCCGGTGATCAGGCCCAGATGCGGCTTGCGTTCTCCGCCCGCCACCGGCGGCAGGCCGGTCTCGAGGCAGTTCATCCACGCCCCGCCGCGCTTCTCCTCGCGCGGATGCCAGTCGGCGTAGAACGACCCCAGGTGATCCCCGCTCCGCCCATCCCGCAGGTCGTAGAACTTCACGTCCTCACTCCACACCTCCGGGCGGTCGTCGGCGCCGTCCGGTCGGCCACCCCGTTCATAGTAGACCGATTCGCGTTCCTCGATGCGGATCCCGAAAAGCCTGGAGCACAGCTCGAAGAGGCCGGACATCACCCGGTCGACCGGAAAATACGGGCGCAGCACCTCGTCATCGAGGTTGAACTCCTCCTGGCGCCGCTTCTCCGCCCAGTAGGCCGTCTCCCAGGGCTCCATCGGCTCCTGCGGATCCCCGCCCGTCTTCGACGCCTTGAACTCCCGCAACTCGCGGTAGTCCTGCTCAAACTGCGCCTCGATCCGGTCGTGCAGGTCCTCGACGAAACCCAGCGCCTTCGCCCCGTCGCCCGCCATCCGGCGCTGCAGCGCGAGGTCGGCGAAATTCTTCTTCCCGAGGATATCCGCCTTCTCCTGGCGCAGCTCGAGGATCTTCGCGATCAACTTGGTGTTGTCCCAGTCGCCCTTCGCGCCCACCTCGATCGACCCCTCCCACACCTCGCGCCGCAGGGCGTCGTCGGCGGCGTGCTGCATCACCGGATACATCGACGGAAACTGCAGCGTGAACCGCCATGCCGGCTTGTCGTCGGTCGCCACGCCCTTGGCCCTGGCGTTGGCGAGCGCCGCCGCCTTGGCCGACTCCGGCAGGCCGGCCAGCCGGGACTCGTCCTCGACCACCAGCTCCCAGTCGTTGGTCGAATCGAGCACGTTCTCACCGAAGCGCTGGGTCAGCTTCGAGAGCTCGGCCTGCACCTCCGCCAGCCGCTCCTTTTTCGCCGGCGGCAGCTCGGCACCCGCCTGGATGAAATCGAGCATCGTTTCCTCGACGAACCGCTTCTCGACCGGCTCCAACTCATCGGCGGCCGCCGACGATCCAAAGGCATGCAGCACCGACCATAGCGCATCGTTCAGCGGGATCGAGGAATGGAAGTCCGACACCGCCGGGAGCATCTCGTTGAGCGCCTCGCGCTGCTCGGGGTAGTCGCCCACCGAGTCGAGGTGCTGCAGCCGGCCCCAGCCGCGGTCGAGCAGCTCCGTCGCCTCCTCCAGCGCGGCGAAGGTCGACTCGTAGGTGGCCCGGGCCGGGTCCTGATCGCAGATGGCCTGGATGCCCGCCTTCGCCACCTCCAGCGCGTGGGCGATGTCGTCGCGGATGGACTCGGCGGTCAGGGTCGACCACTTGACCTCGAAATCGTCGGCAAGAAACGGATGCATGGGCCTTTCCTAGGTCATCCCCGCCCGATTGAAACCGGAAATTCCCGGCATTCCCTCAACCGCGGCCCGCCATGGATCGGGGAGCAGGATGGATGGGATGGGTTCCAGAATCAAACATGCGAATCCTGATCCATTCGAGATCCCGTGCATCCTCTTCCATCAAGTGCATCAAGCGACCCTTTCCCAAAACCCCGCTTCCTGTGAAGATCCCCCCATGCCGCACGACCTCCTCGCCCTGAGCCGCGAAATCAAGGGCATCGCCGAGACCGGGCTGCGCTATGGCGACAACGAATTCGACCGCCAGCGCTACCAGCGCCTCCACGCAATCGCCAGCGAACTGCTTGCCAGCGAGTTGCCGGGATTCCGCTGGCCGGTGGAATTCGGCTACCCGACCCCGAAGCTCGATGCCCGCGCGGCGGTGATCGAGGACGGCCGCATCCTGATGGTCCGCGAGGCCTGCAACGGCCTCTGGACCCTGCCCGGCGGCTGGATGGATGCCGGCCACACACCGACCCAGAACGTCCTCCGCGAGATCGAGGAGGAAAGCGGCTACCGCGCCGAAATCGTCAAGCTCGCCGGGGTCTGGGACAAGGCCTGCCACAACCACCCGCCCGAGCCCGAATACAGCTACAAGATGATCTTCCTGTGCCGCCTGCTCGGCGGCGAACCGGCGCCCGACCACGAAATCCTCGAGGTCGGCTGGTTCACCCCCGAAGACCTTCCCGAGATGTGTCCCGACCGCGCCTCGCCCGACTACGTCCACCTCGCCTTCCGCCACCACGCCGACCCCTCCCTGCCGACCGAAGTCGACTAGCCGGTGGAAGCGGCGGGCCTGCAGGATCTCCGTTGCTCGATGAACGTGATCGATCAGGATGAACGAGATGGATCTTCAGAATCAACAATCCAAAACCTGATCCGGTCCGGATCCCATCCATCCTGATTCATCCCATCCATCCTGCCAAAACCCCTTCCGACTCCGCCTCCCGTCGGCCCCATGCGCACCATCCTCCACATCGACATGGACTGCTTCTATGCAGCCATCGAGGAACGCGACCATCCCGAGCTTCGCGGCAAGCCGGTCGGGGTCGGCGGACGCTCGCGGCGCGGGGTGCTGACCACCGCCAACTACGAGGCCCGCAAGTACGGCTGTCATAGTGCCATGCCGGTCTTCAAGGCGCTCGAGAAGTGCCCGCACCTCGTCATCGTCCCGGTGCGCTTCGACGTCTATCGCGCCGAGTCGGCCCGCATCCGCGCCATCTTCGGGCGCTTCACCGAAACCATCGAACCGCTTTCGCTCGACGAGGCCTACCTCGACGTCTCCCACCTCAAGTCCTCCGGCGCCGCCGTCGCCCGCGAGATCCGCGCCCAGATCCGCGAGGAGACCGGCCTCACCGCCTCGGCCGGCATCGGCCCCAACAAGCTGGCCGCCAAGATCGCCAGCGACTGGAACAAGCCCGACGGCCAGAAGGAGGTGAAGGCCGACGAGATCGACGCCTTCCTCCGCGATCTGCCCGTGGGCAAGCTGTGGGGAATCGGTCCGAAAATGAAGGCACGCCTCGCCCAGCTCCAGATCCACACCTGCGGCGAACTGCGCCGGCTCGACAAGATCGAGCTCGCCCGCCGCTTCGGCTCGTGGGGGCTCGAGCTCTACGAGCTTTCCCGCGGCATCGACCGGCGCGAGGTTCGCACCGAACGCATCCGCAAGTCGCTCTCCAGCGAGAACACCTTCTCCGAGAACGTCGAAACCCTCGCCGCCCTCAGGCCGCTGATGCTCGGCCAGCTCGAGGGCATCCGCGAGGATCTGGTGAGAAAGCACGCCGACCGCGCGATCCGCTCGCTGGTGGTGAAGCTCAAGTTCGCCGACTTCACCCGCACCACCGCCGAGCGCGCCCATCCCTCACTCGAGCCATCCATCTACGAGGAGCTCCTCGCCGAGGCCTGGAAGCGCGGCGGCAACCGCCCGGTCCGCCTGCTCGGTGTCGGCGTCCGCTTCCGCGACCCCGAGGAAAAGCAGCAGCTGGACCTCTTCTGAACGCCCGCCACTGCAGTTCGTAGTCCCCCCTTCAGGGGGTCTTCCGTCGTGTTCTTGAGGCGGGAGTCGCCGGACCCTTCGTTGGACCCCCTGAAGGGGGAACTACGAACCCAACCCGCCCACCGTAAGGGCAATCCCGGCCCCAAATCCCAAAAAAGCCCGGACCGCTCACACGGCCCGGGCTCTCCAAAAACGAATGCGGCGCGAGGGCGCACCGCCTCCAGATCACTCGTCCTCCATGAACTCGTCGTGGCCCTTCTTCTTCGATTCGCGGAGCGGGGTGATGAGCTCCTTCACCTTGTCCAGGTCCTCGGCGAGAAAGGCGGTCTCGATTTCGCAAAGCACCACCAGCAGCTGGGCGGTCTGCATGCGGTAGGAGGCCATCGCCTTCTCCTTGCCCGCCGGGTGACCGCCCTTCTCGACAAACTCCGGAGTCATCGAAAAGGCCTTCGCCACCGCGGCCTGGGCCTCGCGGGCGAGCTTGGCGCCCTCGGCCGCGTCGTCCGTGCGGCGCATCGCCTTGTAGGCATCGTTGAGAATCTCCATTTGCTCCGCGAGTGGCGTGTCGTCCGCCTGCGCGGGGGCAGGAGCAAGCACCACCAGACCGAGAGCCATTGCCGGAATCAGAAGCATTTTCATACGGCGTCGATACAGCCCATCCCGTGCCGACCTGTCAACTTGTCGGTGAGTCCGGCATCAAGAATGCGCCAGGCCCCGATAATACGCAGGCAATGACCCGTGGCCAACTTCCTGGTAACGAGCGCGGTGGTTGATCTCGCCGGCGCGTGAACAAAGCACCGCCGACTACCTGAAGGACTTCGGACTCCCGCCGCGGATTCCGGAAAGGCGTGCCTGCCGTCGGCCGCAAATCCTGACTTGGACAACGGCGATCCCTCGGGGTAAGCAATGTCACCCCTCCCGACCGCCGGATCTTCACCCGCTGTGCATGCGAACGAAGGCCACCCGGGACGAACTCCCCCCACCATGGCCATCACCCGCAAGAACCTCGGAGGTCTCGAGCATCTCGACACCAGGCTTTACCTGCTGCTCGCCTTCCTCGGTGTTGCGATACTCCGGGCCTACCTGCTCCTTTCGGTCTATCACGATCCGTCGGTCTATCACACCAGCACCCGGCTCGATGTCGTGCTGCACAGTCACTTCGCATTCGGGATGCTGGAAGGCGAGTTCTTCCACTACGATGTCAATGGAGTGGATATCGAGTACTCACCCGTGCTCCCGGTTCTCGTGGGCTTGATTGCCATTCCCCTCCATTTTTTCGGTGTCCCGGAACTCCACGCAACATTCCTGTCCGTCTCGATCCTCATGGGGCTCACCTCCCTCGGCCTGCTGCTCCAGTTGTCCCAGTACAACTTGTCGCGGCTCGCCATTCTTTTCATCGTGATCCTGAACCCGATCGACACGATAGGGGTGCTTCCATGGGGTGGTTTTTCGATGACCCTGAGCGCGGGGCTGACGGCCTTCGCCATCTACTTCCACCGCCGGCATCAGGAGGAGGAGGGAAACCGGTTCCTGTGGCTGTGCATCGCGAGCATGATGCTGTCCGCTTCGATCCACCGGACCGGCCTGCTGGTGCAGGCATCCGTCCTGATGGTGTTGATCGTCGGCCAGCTGGCAAACCGGGAGCGGCGGAAGGTCCGGCGCCGCGAATGGATGGTGATCGCCGGATGCCTCGCCCTGCTCGTTCCCCTGTTCCTCGGCAGGGTCCTGCCGCTGATCCAGGCCACACCGGTCCTCGCGGGCAATGGCTTGTTGGAGAAGTTCGGCTTCGTCTTCCTGGTTCTCCCCATTCGCTTCACCCTGGTGTTTGCCGTGCTGTGCGCCATCGGCTTCATGATCCGGCTCCGGCAGCTGAGCTCGCAGACGACACCTCTCAGCTTGCGCTATCCATCAACGTCCCGGATCCGACTGGACGTCATCTATCTCTGCGTCGGTCTGATGTTCTACGTGATGCCGCTCAAGGATATCGAGCTCAGCACCCGGTTCTTCGCCTTCTTCCACGGGGTCATCTACTACTTCTTCTGCTACTCCTTCAAAATGTTCAACCGCCCTTCGATCCGAACAAGATGGTACAATACCGCGCTCGTCGGCATCCTCGTCTTCTGCGGATTGTGCATCTCGACGAGAAACATCCTGCATCACTCTCAGTCGCTCATGATCTTCTTCAGGGACACCCTGGGCTTGGCTTGAAGACGGGCCGCAGGCGGAATGCGCGGCGTCCCGGGGTCCGTGGAACCTGCGCCATTGATCATTCCGCCAGCCCGGCGACAATGGGGGCGACATGAAAGCCGTATTTCTTTTCCCGCTGATTCCCGCGCTGGCCATCGCGGCGGAAACCCTCCCGCTCTTCAATGGCAAGGACCTCGACGGCTGGACCCTGGACGTGCCCGCCCGCGACAAGATGGCCGCTGCGGACGAGGTCGAGATCAAGGACGGCATCATCACCTTCGACACCCGCAAGGTCGCGTGGTGGCAGGCGAACCCACCAAGCTTCATCGTCCGCGACGGCCTGCTGGTGAGCCTGGGCAAACCCGGCGGGCACCTGGTCACCGAGAAGGAGTTCTCCAACTACGAACTCGTCGTCGAATACCGCTTCTCGAAGGACCCCGGCAACTGCGGCGTGCTGGTCCACGCCTCGACGCCGCGCCGCCTCTACGACATGTTTCCGCAATCGGTGGAGGTGCAGATGATGCACAAGAATGCCGGCGACTTCTGGTGCATCGGTGAGAACATCGAGGTGCCCGACATGGAAAGCCGCCGCCCGCGCAAGGACGAGAACCAGAAGTTCGGTGGCGACGCCAAGGACGCCCGGCGCATCGTCAAGCTCACCGACGGCGCCGAAAAGCCGCTGGGCGAATGGAACACGATGAAGATCGTGTGCAAGGGCGACGAAATCATCGTCCACGTGAACGGCACGCTCGTGAACCACGGCCACCACAGCACCGCCACTTCCGGAAAGATCGCGCTCCAGGCCGAAGGGGCGGAGGTCGAGTTCCGCAAGGTCGAGCTGACTCCGTTGGACGGGGACTGAGCGGGGTTTGCACTCCACATCTCCCCTTGCACTCCACCGGATCGGTCGCAGCTTCGATCCCATCCACCATGAGCACCTCGAAACTTCTCCAGCCCTATTCCCTGCACGATCTTTCCTTGAGCAACCGCATCGCGATGGCGCCGATGACCCGCGCCCGTGCCGGCAAGGAGCGTGTGGCCAATGCCCTGATGGCCGAATACTACGCCCAGCGTGCGTCGGCCGGCTTGATCATCACCGAGGCGACCGTGGTTTCCGAGCAGGGGATCGGCTGGCTCGACTCGCCGGGGATCTACACCGATGAAATGACGGAAGGCTGGAAGCTGACGACCGACGCCGTTCACGCGAAGGGCGGCAAGGTCTTCCTCCAGCTCTGGCACACCGGTCGGGCGTCGCACAGCAGCTTCCACGGAGGCGAGCTCCCGGTGTCGGCCTCGGCCGTGAAGCTCGAGGGCGACGGCATTCACACCGCCGGGGGCAAGGTTCCCTACGAAACACCGCGGGCCCTGGAGACCGATGAACTTCCCGGCATCGTCGCCGACTACCGTCGCGCCGCCGAGCGGGCGAAGGAGGCGGGCTTCGATGGGATCGAGGTCCACTCGGCCAACGGCTACCTGCTCGATCAGTTCCTGCAGTCGAAGACGAACCATCGCACCGACTCATACGGCGGCAGCATCGAAAACCGCTACCGCCTGCTCGACGAGGTGGTGCGGGCCGTCACCGAAGTCTGGCCGGCCAACCGGGTCGGCGTGCGGCTGGCACCCAACGGCGCGTTCAATGACATGGGTTCGCCCGACTATCGTGAGCAGTTCTCGCATGCCGCGAAGCAGCTCGACCGCTTCGGGCTCGCCTACCTTCACGTCATGGACGGCCTCGCCTTCGGCTTCCACGAGCTGGGCGAACCGATGACGCTGGAGGAATTTCGCGCGCTCTTTTCCGGCCCGCTCATGGGCAACTGTGGCTACGACAAGGAGTCGGCCGAAAAGGCGGTCGCCGACGGCCATGCCGACATGATCGCGATCGGTCGCCCCTACCTCAGCAACCCGGACCTGGTCGAGCGTTTCGCCGCGGGCGCCGGGCTGAACCCCGAATCCGACATGTCGACTTGGTATTCCCCCGCCGGCGCCGAGGGCTACACCGACTTCCCGACGCTGGCGGAGGCCGGGTGATCGGATCGGCTCTTCCGACCAAACCGATCTCCGTCAGCCTCCCCCACCGAGGATGGCGATCAGGGCGAGGAAGACGCCCGACAGGCTCTCGCCGGCGATGATGCCCGAGGCGGCGATGATCATGAAACGGCTGCTCCAGTCCGGAGCAATCTTGCCGGCGACCAGCGCCACCATCGATCCGAAGAACAGCGAGAACGAGGTGCTGGGCGCGATGACAAAGGACAGACCGACGCTCGGCCCGCTCGGCACCCAGGCACGGCCCTTCTCCGGCAGGACCTTCTCGAGCACCGCCAGCACGATGCCCACCAGGGCGCCGACGATCATCGCGTTGACGGCCCCGGGTGGCAGCGCATCGAGGCCCTTCATGAACAACTCGGCGACGGATTTCCAGGCAGCGACGCTGGGAGCGGGCCACTCCGCGGTGAGCAACTGCCTTGCGGGATCCGGCACCAGGATCAAGTAGCCGGCGCAGCCGACCAGCGATCCGGCCAACACGCCGAAGATCTGGGCGAGGTACTGCGGTCGGGGATCGGCGCCGAGCATCTTGCCGGTCTTGAGGTCATGCATCATGTCGGCGCACAGCGCCGCAGACCCTCCGGTGACGTTGGCTGCCATCAGGTTTGACGAAGGTTGGGCGGGCGCGATCAGGGCGAAGGTGAGCTGGGTCACCTTTCCCATGGCGGTGACGGGGGTGACGTTGACCTCGCCCGAGACGCGGGCGGCGACCAGCGCGAGGAGGAAGGTCAGCATCACGCCGAAGGTCGCCACCCATGGCTCGATCCCGAAGAACAGGGTCTGCAGGATCACCGACAAGGCGGTCACGCACACCAGCGCCGTGATGAACCATTTTTTCGGGAGCACCTCGGAACCGGCCTCGGCGGCCGGCGCGTCGGAGCGGGCCGGCAGAATCGCGCCGACGATCGACTTCCACGAAAAGGCGAAGGAGGTCAGGGACGACGCGACCATCAGCGCGACACCCGGCCAGATCAGCCACTTGAGTCCCTGGCCGTACCAGACTTCGTCCGCGCCGCCGGGCTTCACCCAGCCGGCCTCGAACACATACGGCGCGAGAACCGCCCACGAGGTGATCGAGCCGATCAGCACCGAGATGCCGACCCGCGGGCCAACCAGCGCACCGACGCCGTACATCATCAGCGTCGGCTCGATGGCGAAGCCGAGGTTGGACGACGAGAAGCCGCCCAGGCCGGCCTTCTCGAGACCGCCGCCGGGCTGCGCCTTGAACCAGCCGGGGATCGGTGCCTTGGGCAGGTTCTTGAAATGCTCGATGCCCTTGATCACCGCAGCGAACAGCGCGGTGCCGCCGAGCAGTTGCAGCCGGACCATCGCGTGCCGGCCGTGGTTGTAGATCTCCTGGATCGTCTTGCCGGTGGCGAAGCCGCTGGGGAACGGGAGCTTTTCGACGTCGATCAATTGCTTGCGCAGCCCGATCGAGACGACGACGCCGACCATGCAGACCGAGAAGGTCCAGATCACCAGCGCGCCCCAGGAGAGCGTCTGGCCCGTGATCATCGTGAGGGCGGGGATGGGGGCGACGAGGCCGGCGGCGGAGATCGACGCGGCGGCGGAGGCGGCCGTCTGGCTGATGTTGGTTTCGAGGATCGAGAGACCTTGGCAACGACCGCTGAGCTGAAGCAGCCGCCACAGGCCGAAGGCCAGCAGCGCGGCGGTGAGGGACATGCCGATCCCCCAGCCGATCTTGAGGCCGACGTAGAGGTTGCACAGCGAAAGGATGCCCCCGAAGAGCATGCCGGTGATCACCGCACGCCAGGTGAACTGCGCAACGGGCGGCGATTTCGGAGAGCTTGGGTCGGCCATGGTCGATCGGAAGCTTGGGTCATCGCCGGGATGCCCGGCGGCGGCGCAGACCCTGCGGAGGGGATGCCGGGGTGTCAATTCCACCCGGCCCTGAGAGACCGTGCCAAAATTGAGAACCTCGTCCGGGTCCCAAGAGCACCGAAGGAAATATCGGTGCCCTCCGCGAAAGAGCTTACTTGAGCGGCTCCAACTCCGGGCGGTCGTCGGTCTTCTTGAGCCACTCGATGGTCTCGCGCACGGCCTCGGCCTTCTGCTTGCTCAGGTGCTTCGGGAAGTAGTGCGGGATGCCGGCGTCGAAGTCGGTGGCGAGTTTCTCGAGGTCGGGGATGGTGCGCTTGGCGTGGGCACCATACTGGCGCAGGATGCCGAGCAGCTCCGGGGTGCGTTTCTGGCTGCCCCAGTGGTTCTGGTTTTTCAGCCAGTCGAGGCAGGCGTCGATGCCCGCCTCGATCCGCAGGTCCGCCAGCATCTTCATCCCCTCCATGCGGCTCTGGTTGGTGAACATGATGCCGCTGGCCGAGGGCTCGACCACCGAGCGATGGACGTCGGGAAGCAGGCTCTGAATTTCCGCCTCGCTGAGCAGCGGATAGATGCCCGACACCGCCCCGCGCGCCCGGCCGTCCTCGTTGAGCAGGCCGGCCCGCATCGCGGCGAGCAGCTTTTCGCGGTCGACGCCCTCGAGCGACTTGGAAAGCAGCTTGCCCTTGTTGAAAAGCGCGAAGCAAAGGTAGCGCCGCTCCATGGCGCGGGGGTCGTCGGGGCCGGGTTCGCGGATGAGCATGTCGAGCAGTTCGGAAATGGCCGGGCGGGCGGCGTCTCCGATCGCCGACAGCGCATCGGCCGCCTTGATCCGCAGCCACAGGTCGTCGGCCTTCAGGGTCTCGCGCAGCTTGGGCACCGCCGCGGCGGCCTTCGGCCCGAACTGGGCCAGCGCCTGGCAGGCTCCGAGGCGGGTGTCGAGCGAAGGGTCGTCAAGCAGCGCGATGATGGGCCCGACCTCGACCGACTCGTTTCGGGACAGCGCGATGGCGGCGCGCTCGCGGACGACCGGCGACCACGAGCCGAGGCGTTCCAGCAGGACGTCGCCGGGCAGGGCATCGTAGGCACCGAAGCGGTCGCTTTTGCGCCAGCCCCGGCCGTCGTTGATGATCGCATCGGCCTCCGCCGCGCTGAGCTGCTTGGCGGTTGGCGCCTTGCGACCGGTCAGCACGAGCTTCTTGAGCGGCATCGCGTAGGCCAGCAGGTAGGCGCCGGTGGCATCCCAGCCGCGGGTCGAGTCGCCGGCGGCCTGGGGCGGGCCCTGATGGGTGAACTGTCCCTCGTGATCGCGGGCGAGGTCGTAGTACCAGGCACCGAACTCCTTCATCCACGCCCCGGTCGCCTCGGGTCCCGACTGGTTCACCCCCGGCATCGCCCAGGTCATGTTCCAGAAGTTGCCGGTGTGCCCGGAGTCGCGCTCGTTGCCGTGGGAGGCGAGGCTCATGCGGGAGAAGAACTTCGCACCCTCCGGCTCCTCGAGCAGGTTGAAGAGCACCGCCGCCATGCCGCACTTGCCGTTGTCCTCGTGGGTGTTGATCCACGGGTGGTGGTCGCCGTAGGGCACCGCACCCTTGCCGATGTAGAAGCGCAGCAGCTTGGCGCTGCGCTCGATGGCCTCGGGGATCTCCTCGTCCTTCACGCCGGCCATGCGGGACAGCTCGAGCGAAATGGTCAGCGGCACGCCGGGCGCGTTCATCATGCCGTAGCCGACCAAGCGGCCGTCCTTGCCGGCGAACTTGTGGCCCCAGGAGCCGACCTTGCTCTGGCCGGCGGCGGATTCCAAAGCCAGCCGGCGCAGACCGGGGACGACGGATTCGTCGCCGGTGACCATCACGTACTCGGCGAGGAAACTGACCACGTAGCCGTAGTACCAGGTGCTGAACTGCTCGACCGAGTAGTTGGAGGCCCACTCGGCTTCCTTCTTGAGAACGGGCAGGTATTTCTCGTCGCCGCTGGCGAGCAGCGCCATGGCGTTGAGGGAGCGCGAAATCGGGTTGGTCTTGTAACCGGGATCGGCGATCCGTTCGGCCAGCCGCCCACAGCCGCGCTCGAGGATCCTCGCGGACTTGGGGCAGTCGTAGGGCGCGGTGGCGGAGTAGGCACCGAGCACGGGAAGGTTCAGCGTGACCGTTTCGTTCTTCCCGTCGCGCCAACGCAGCAGCGGCAGCTTTCCGGTCTCCGCTTCGGCCGCGGTCAGGGCCTTGCCAAAGGCACTGCGGGCGTCGGAGTCGAAGGGCTTGCCGCCGATGCCGAGGATGACGTCGCCGACCTTCAGCACGCCGTCGGCAGGAGAATCCTTGGCAACCTCGGTGACGTAAATCTGGCGGGCCTTGGCGGTTTCGAGCTGGTTGGAGTACATCCAGCCGCGGCACCCGGTGGCCCCGAGGTTCCAGTCCTTGGTGGCCCCCTCCGGGATCTTCTCACCCTTGGTAAAGTCGGGGTTCGGGAAATTCTTGAGCTTGGCGGCCCCGGCCGGGCTGACCCACAGCAGGCCGATGGCAAGGGAGGCGAAGAAGCGGAGGGTTGTTAGATCGAGGCGTGGAGTCACGGTGGTGGAGATTGAGTTCACGAAACCGAGGCGGCAAGAGATACGGCCAGGCCTCGCCGGGCCTGTCTCCGGGATTTTTCCGTTTTGGGCCGATCCCTTACGAATGGGTCCCCAATCGCAGGGGGGCCGCCAATGAACCGCGGGAGGTCACGGGTGGGTTCCTTGATGCGGCTGGAAGAGCGGCATTCGCAACCTGCCATGTTTACTGAAACGTGGCTGGGTGAGGGCGAGGAGAACCCGGACAGATCATGGCGGACGCTCCCGTCCGCCCTCCCCTCACGGCCAGACCTTCCATGGCCCGGGGCCGGCGAACGGGCCGGGCAGCGGGTCGGACTCCGTGCCGAAGTAGTCGCGGTCAAGCCGGTAGGGCGATCCGTCGGGCCGGACGTAGCCCTGGCCGCTGACCAGCGTTTTCCCGAGCAAGTCCGAGGTGACCTGCGGGCCCGGCTTCTCCGGAATCCGGCCACCTTCCAGCTCGAGCGTCCAGCCGTCTTCCTCCTCGCGCAGCCGGACCTCTGCATCTTTGAGCACGAGGTTGCCGGCCATGCGGTTGGGCTGCTTCGAATCGTCGTATTGGTCAAGCCCGGCCGGGGCGACGAGGACGTTGTTGTAGAAGCGGTTGTCGCCGCCCTGCGTGGTCGCGAGGCCGGCGATGGCCGTGCCGTGTTCCTCCTGCCAGGGCGTTTCACGGTTCGGCTCGGGGCGCGCGATCATTTTGCCGGCAAACAGGTTGTGAACGTAGGCCCCGCCCTCCGACCAGTCGGCCAGCGAGGTTTTCGAAAGGAACAGGTTGTGATCCACCAGGAAGGGCCCGTGATTTACCTCGACGAAGAGGTCTTCCCGCGGTGCGCAGTCATGGACGAGGTTGCGGGTGACTCGGGTCCCCTGGGTCATCCAGTCGAGCCAGATCCCGCGGACGCAGCGGTGGATATGGTTGCCGCGGATGAGGGTGTCGATCGCGCCATGAAACTTGATGCCGGCCATCTCGGCACCCCCGAAGAGCTGGCGGATATGGATGTCGTGGATGTGGTTGTCCTCGATCACGCTGAAGGCCGGACCGAGGCTGCCGACGATCCCGGCCTGCTCGCAGTGCGAGATGTGGTTCCGCCGCACCACGTGGGACCCGATCTTCTCCTTCGACCAGCCGGCGGCGAGGCCGCGCTTGATCGTCTCGACGTAGCCCTCGGCGGAGTTCGCCGAGGTGTTGTCAAACTCGTCGCCGTGCTTGCCGAGCGTGACGCCGGTGCAGACGGAGTAGCGGATGGTGTTGTCCTCGATGATCCAGCCCTTGCTCCAGTGGGTCCCGATCAGGCCGACCTGCTCGGCGGTCGGCGGGGCCCAGTTGGTCGCGGCGTGCTCGAGGGTGAAGCCACGCACGGTGATGAAGTTCCGGCCGGGTTCACTCGGGTAGAAGACGCTCTGGCGGACGTTGATTTCGATCCCCTCCTCATTCGGATCGACACCGGGAAACTGGGCCCAGAGGGAGGTCTGGATCTTGTCGACGCGGCCGAACCACAGTGCTTGCTCGCCCGCGGGCTCGAGGACCTCGTCGAGCTTCGCGGCTTCGACCAACCAGTGCCCGTCACGATAGACCGCCCCGGTGTGGTGCTTGCGGCCCTGCGGCCGGAACCAGTCGCCGCGGATCTCATCGGCGTAGGGGTTGAAGTCGCCAAAAAAACGGTTGGGCAGGGTGAGCTTCCAGGTGTCGTGCTCGAGCTTCTCCCAGCCTTTCACGACCTCGGAGCCCTTGATCGCCACCTCGGCACCTGCCGCGGCCTTATAAATGATTTGCTTTGACTCCGACTCGCCGCCGCGGGGCGGATCGATCCGCTCGCGGTAGGTGCCGGGACCGACCGTGATCACATCCCCCGGCTGCGCGAGTTCGGCCGCCGCCTGGATCGTGCGCAGCGGGTTCGACGTCGTGCCGTCCGCTCCATCATCGCCGTTCACCGCGACATGAAGCTCGCGGGCTCCCCCCATTCCAATCCCGACCAAAACCCCCGCTGCCAACCACAAAATCCAGCCACGTTTCATCAACCCGTTTACGCTTGCCGACACCAGAATCTTCATCCCCGGGCATGGAATGACAAAAGAGCGCCCGGCGGGCGTAGCGTTCGATGCAACTGTGCCCGTCCCCATGAAGCTCCCCACCCTGCTCCTCGCCACCCTCGCGCTCGTTCCATCCGCCACCGCCGACGAAGGGATCATCCCGGGCCGATGGTCGGAGGAAAAGGCCAACGCCTGGTACAAGGAACAGCCGTGGTGGGTCGGCTGCAACTTCACGCCCTCGACCGCGATCAACCAGCTTGAGATGTGGCAGGCGGAGACCTTTGATCCGGCAACCATCGACCGGGAGCTGGGCTGGGCCTCGGACATCGGCATGAACACGGTGCGGGTCTATCTCCACGACCTCGTCTGGGAAAAGGACGGCGAGGCCTTCCTCGAGCGCATCGACCGCTTCCTCACGATCGCCGACAAGCACGGCATCGGCACCATGCTGGTTTTGTGCGACGCGGTGTGGAATCCCCACCCGAAGCTGGGCCGGCAGCCCGAGCCGAAACCCCACGTCCACAACTCCGGCTGGGTCCAGTCGCCGCACATCGAGGTGCTGCGCGACCCGGCGAGACACGACTCGCTCGAGCCCTACTTCCGCGGCGTGATCGGGCGCTTCAAGGACGACCCGCGGGTCGTCGTGTGGGATCTCTACAACGAGCCGGGCAACGACGGGGCCGGGGATGCGATGAGCACCGAGGAAAAGGAGAAGCTGGGTCTGATGCTGCTGACGAAGATGTTCACCTGGGCGCGCGACGTGAACCCCTCACAGCCGCTGACCGCCGGCTTGTGGGCCCGGGAGTGGACCGGCCCCAAGGCGACCCCGGTGAATATCTTCATGCGCGACAACTCCGACGTGATCTCCTTCCACAGCTACGACGGACTCGAGCGGACCGCCGAGCGGGTCGGCTCGCTCAAGCCCTTCGGGCGGCCACTACTATGCACGGAATACATCGCGCGCACCAATGGCAGCACTTTTGAAACGCACCTCCCCTACTTCAAGGCGAACAAGATCGGGGCCTGGAACTGGGGCTTCGTCGCCGGCAAGATCCAGACCCAGTATCCCTGGTCGTCGTGGCGGAAGAAGTTCACCGCCGAGCCCGAGGTCTGGCACCACGACGTGCTGCGCCCCGACGGCACCCCCTTCCGCAAGGCGGAGGTCGAGCTGATCCGGAAGCTGACCGGGAAGAAGTAGGGCGCCCGGCAGGTGGCCGGTCAGGCGAGGGTGCAGCTGAAAGTGGTGGGCGGAGCGATCGGGGTGACCGCGAAGCAGTGGTCCGCGGCCGGACGTTTCAGGCTCGGTGTCCCTCCCTTGCTCCCTGGCTTCACTCCGCCCCGGATGAGGAGCCGCCGGGAAATCCAGACTGAGGCGATTCATCGCCGCTTTCATGGAGGCGATTCATCGCCGATGGCCCGGCTCGCATTGAAATGCTTCGCCAAAGCGGCGATCAATCGCCGCAGTCTAGAGGGGGATGCCTGCCGGCCGGCGTCGGCCCGGGAGAAAGACAGGCCGGAAGAGCGGACTGAAGTCAGCATATGGCTTCGCTGGCGAATCCGATATCCTGACGCCGGGATGACTCTCCGGCCGACAAGTCCCGGCCATGCCCCCCACTTCCAGTGACACCCGGCGGGTGATGCCGCAAATCGCCCGAAATGGTCCGGAAGCGATCCGCGTATTCTCCCATGTGAAGGCGGCACGCATTTCCGGGCAGGCGACCGCCTCCCGGCTATCCGCCCTGCTGCTGGCCGGGCTGCTGGTCTCCCCCGCAATCGCCTCCCCCCGGCGCAAAGTCCTCGAGCGAGCGCCCGAGCTGAAGGAGATCGTCTTCGCCCTGCGCAAGCCCGGCTCGGACCCGCACTGGTATGCGAACTTCGGCTACTACGGTCCCGACGAGAAGCGCCTCGCCTACCGCCCGGGCGGACGGCTGTGCCGGCTCGATCTCGCCAGCGGCGAGGTCACCGACATCATCGACGACCCCGAGGGCGGCATCCGCGATCCGGTGCTCCGCCACGACGGCAGGACCATCGTCTTCTCCTGGCGCAAGGGCGACAGCGAATACCACCACCTTTACGAGTGCGCGCTCGACGGCTCCGGCCTGCGGCAGCTCACCGACGGGCCATGGGACGACCTCGAGCCGTGCATCCTGCCCGATGACTCCATCGTCTTCGTCTCCAGCCGCTGCAAGCGCTGGGTCAACTGCTGGCTGACCCAGGTGGCCACCCTGCACCGCTGCGATCGGGACGGCTCCGACATCGAGCCGATCTCAGCCAACATCGAGCACGACAACACCCCCTGGCCGCTTCCCGACGGCCGCATCCTGCACCAGCGCTGGGAATACATCGACCGCTCCCAGGTCCACTATCACCACCTGTGGACGATGAATCCCGACGGGACCAACGCGATGGCCTACTTCGGCAACATGCGCCCCGGCCTGGTGATGATCGACGCCAAACCGGTGCCGGGCAGCGACGGCGAAGTGGTGGCCATCTTCTCCCCGGGTCACGGGCAGAAGGAACACGCCGGGCGCGTGGCCGTTCTCCACCCGGACCGCGGCCCCGATGATCCGGCCGCCGCCCGCGTGATCGCCGACGACACCGCCTTTCGCGACCCCTGGGCACTGGCCTCCGACGCCTTCCTGGTCGCCCGCGGCGCCGAGCTGCTGGCGATGGATGGCGAGGGACGAACCGAGCCGCTCCACGTCCTTTCCGAGGCCGACCGCAAGGCGGGCTATGATCTCCACGAACCGCGGCCGGTCCTGCCGCGCCCGCGCGAGGAGATCATCCCGGCGCGGGTCGATCGCTCGAAGGCGACCGGCAAGCTGATCCTCGCCAACATCATGGAGGGCCGGAACATGGAGGGCGTCGAAGCCGGCGACATCCGCAAGCTGCTGGTGGTCGAGTCGCTGCCCAAGCCGATCAACTACACCGGCGGCATGGACCCGCTGAGCTACGGCGGCTCCTTCACCCTCGAGCGCATCCTCGGCACCGTGCCGGTCGAGGCCGACGGCTCCGCCTACTTCGAGCTGCCCGCCCGCCGCAGCCTGTTCTTCGTCGCGCTCGACGAGAACGACCTCTCGGTGAAGCGGATGCAGAGCTTCCTCACCGTCCAGCCCGGCGAGGTGACCAGCTGCGTGGGCTGCCACGAGCAGCGCACCCGCACCACCCTGCCGCCCCGCCCGCTGCTGGCCCTCGGGCGCCCGCCCAGCCGCATCACACCGGAACGCAACGTCCCGGAGGTCTTCGATTTCCCGCGCGACATCCAGCCCATCCTCGACCGCGCCTGCGTCGACTGCCACGGCTACGACGCCACAAAGCGCGGCGGCCCGGCCGACGGTGGCCTCGTGCTCAGCGGCGACCGGGGGCCGATGTTCAGCCACAGCTACTTCACGCTCACGGTCGAGGGCCTGTTCTCCGACGGCCGCAACCGCGCCCAAAGCAACTATGCTCCTCGTACTTTGGGCTCCTCGGCCAGCCGGCTGCTCAAGCTCGTCGACGGCTCCCACCACGGGGCCCGCGTGACGCCGCTGGAGGAAAAGAAGCTGCGCCTGTGGATCGAGGCCGCCGCCACCTACCCCGGCACCTACGCCGCCCTCGGCACCGGCATGATCGGCGGCTACGAGGAAAACCGGCAGGTCGAAACCGATCACGACTGGCCGACGACCCGCGCCGGGGCCGCGGTGATCGACCGTCGCTGCAACACCTGCCACAACCGCGGGCACGATCCACCGCTGATCCCCCGGACGCTTTCGGATGAACGGAACGTGTCCTTCTGGATGCCGCGCATGCCCCACCCCGCGCACCGCACCAGCCGCCACCTCGTCTTCAACCTCAGCCGGCCGGAAAAATCCCTGCTGCTGCTCGCCCCGCTGGCCCGCGAGGCCGGCGGCCTCGGCCGGTGCACCACGCCGGATTCGAAAGGCCCGGTCTTCACCGGCACGGACGATGAAGACTACCGCACGCTGCTCGCGATGGTCGCCGCAGGGCGCGACCGGCTCGAGGAGATCACCCGCTTCGACATGCCGGACTTCCGGCCGCGGCGCGCCTACATTCGGGAAATGAAGCGCTTCGGCATCCTGCCACAGGACCTGCCGCCGGACGCCCGCATCGATCCCTACAAGACCGACGAACGCTACTGGCGCTCCTTGTGGCACCAGCCTTGAAGCGGACCTCCGGGGTCCCTCATTCTTGAACCACGCACGGGATTCTCAAGGCAGCGGCAGCTTCTTTCATCCTCACGGGACCGGCGGCGGAAACCCGGTGAGTGAAGCTCCCTACCGGGACGATACCGCGGTCGCGGGAAAAAAACTTCGAAAACTCCTGGGACATTTCGGTCAGCGGAATCGTGGTATCCTGTGACATGCCTCATTCGAGCGACAGAACCGACACTAATCTCCTGAGGGACTTCTCCGGCAAAGGTTGCCACGCCGCCTTTGACACCCTGGTGAGGCGCCATGGGCCGATGGTCCACGCCGTCGCGATGCGGATCCTGTCCAATCATCACGACGCGCAGGACGTCACCCAAGCCGTGTTCCTCGTCCTGACACGGGAGGCGGCCAAGTTGGGCGGGAAGCCCTCGGTGGCCGGCTGGCTCCACACGGTGTCCCGGCACCTGTCGCTGGATGCCCGCAAGTCAAGGGAACGCCGCCAGCGCCGGGAGCAAGCCGCCATGAATGAATCCTCAAACATCACCCCGGACGCCACCGCGAGCACCGGGTTCCGACGCGAACTGGATGCCGCGCTCGAGCGCCTTCCGGATCGCTACCGCCAACCCTTGGTGCTCTTCCACCTCGAGGGCGCTTCGCTCAACGAGGTTGCCCGCCGTCTCGATCTCCAACCATCCACCCTGCGCACCCGCCTCTCCCGCGCCCGGGAAAAGCTGCGCGAAATTCTCGGCCGACGGGGGGTCGAGATTGCCTCGGTCGGAGCGCTCGGCGTGCTCTTCGAAGCCGAGGCCAAGGCCTCCCCATTCACGCCCGCTATCCTTTCCTCCGTCCTCGATACCGCGGCCCCCGGCGGGGCCGGGGTTTCTCCCCACATCCTGCAGCTGGCCGACAAAGCCGCCTTTGCCAGCACCACATCCGTTTCTTGCACCATCACCACCGCAACCATTCTCATGAAAACCAAAGCCATCCTCATCTCCGCCATCGTGGTCACCCTGGCAGCCGTCGGAACCACCACCTACATCCTCAGCCAGGAAGACGATGGAACCGGCAGAGAGACGCTGGATGCCGATCGCCGCGGCACCGCCAGCCAAGGCAACCCCGCCAACGATCCAACCGGGAAAGTCCGGGAGCGCGAATCCCGATTCCAGAGCCTCGAGGAGGCGGAGCAGGCCTTGCTGGATTTCGATCTGATGCCGATCCGCGAGGGCGACCGCGAAGAGAGCCAACGTTGCGCGTTGCGCTACCGCGCTTTGGTCGCCCGAATTCCGGAAGCCTACTACGGCGAACTCGCTGCTCGTTTGGGCGAAGGCGCGGATCAGGACCTCATGCGCTACCTTCGACAAATGGCGCTCTACCAGGAATGGGGGCGGCTCGACCTCGACGCGGCTCTGGCCGACCTTTCCGGCATCGACAACGTCCGGCTGCATTCCAAGGCCCTGCACAACGCGTTCGTCGGTGCAGCGGACGCCGATCCGATCGCGACGATGCGCCTGGCCGAGACGCTGGAGATCGAAACGCCGGATGAATTCGGAGAGTCCGAGCGCATCGATCTCATGGACACGATCTTCGACTTCTGGATCGAATCCGATCCCTTCAGTGCCGTCCAGTGGGCCAAGCAGGCGTCGGTCCCGGAGAAACGCCGCGACCAATGGATCGCCGACGGTCTCCGCGCTTGGCGCGAGCAGGACCCCGATGCCGCCGAGAAGTGGCGCCGAAGCGAGAACTTCGAAGGCTTCGTTCCGGCAAATTATGAACCGTCGTCGCGGGTTCCAACGCGATGAGGACCCCGGCTCCGACGGCATCCTGACTGCCGACATCGCGCCGGAAGCCCCCATCGATCCCTACAAGACCGACGAACGCTACTGGCGCTCCTTGTGGCACCGGCCTTGAACCGATCGGCCAAAATCCACCATTCTCCCGTCATGCACGGGATCCTCAAGGCAGCGGCAGCGTCTCTCATCCTGACCGCTTCGGCGGCGGAAACGCAGCGGGTTTGGCTCGGGACCACCGGCCAGGACGAAGCCAAGGGCATCTACACCGCGGAGTTTGATCCGCAGAGTGGCAAACTGTCCGCACCGACCCTGGCCGCCGAAGTGCCGCGGCCGGGTTTTCTCACGCTCTCGAAGGAGGGAGGGTTCCTCTACTCGACCAGCCTGACCGAGCCCGCCGACGGCGGGCGGCCGGAAGGGGCGGTGGCTGCCTTCGCCATCGAAGGGGCGACGCTCAAGGAACTCAACCGGCAGGAGAGCGGCGGCGGCGGACCGTGCTTCGTCGCGCTCGATGCCAACGGCAAGACCCTCATGGTCGCCAACTACGGGGGTGGCTCGGTGGCATCCTTTCCGGTGAAACCGGACGGCTCCCTCGGTCCGCGGGCGTCGCTCGGCCAACACGAGGGATCGAGCGTGAACCCGAAACGCCAGCAGGCACCCCACGCCCACTCGATCTACCCCGGCCCGGACAACCGCTTCGCCTACGCGCCGGACCTCGGCATCGACGAGGTCGTGATCTACGAACTCGATGCGACCGCGGCGAAGCTCACCCCCGCCGGCAGCGCCAAGACACCTCCGGGATCGGGTCCTCGCCACATGAAGTTCGGCCGCGATGGCAGGCAGGCGTATGTGCTCGGTGAGTTGGATCTCACCGTGATCGTCTATGATCGCGGCACCCGGAACGGCATGCTCACGCGGAGACAGGTCCTCAGCGTGCTGCCCGACGACGCCGACGGCAGTGACATGACCTGCTCGGAGATCCTGGTCAGCGCCGATGGAAAGCACGTCTACACCGCCAATCGCGACGTCGGTGATCGCGGCCGGGATACGCTGAGCGTGTTCCGGGTGGAGGACGAAGGACGGCTCAAGCGCATCCAGACCCTGCCTGCGGAGGTTTCCATCCCGCGCAACATCCAGCTCAGCCCCGACGGTCGGTGGCTGCTGGTGGCCGGGCAAAAGAGCGGGGGAGTTCCCGTGTTCCGGGTGGGCGACGACGGCATGCTGAAATTCAGCGGCCACCGGGCTGAATTGCCCGGGGCGATGTGCATCGTGTTCGCGCCCTGAATGGGATAGGGGTAGGGACGGCGCATTGGCTTGCGCCGCCCCTCCCTTCGAACCGGACGTGCGGATCTCCCGCATCCGGCTGTCCAGTCAGCGGTTTG